>CAZRIB010000140.1:0-2823 GCA_964600035.1 uncultured Ardenticatenaceae bacterium
ACAGGAAGAAGAGGAAGAAGAACTGCAATTGCAAGAGATGGAGGAGGAAGAGGAAGAAGAGGAGATGATGCAGTAGGTAGGCCGCGCAGCCCGTAAGCCGTGGCCTGTAAACCGTAAGCCGTGTGTCAATTACCAATTACCAATTACCAATTATCAATTACCATGATTGCTGATTTAGACGAGAGCAGCCCTTCGGGACTGAGATGCGGCCCGAGCACCTGTATAGTCACTAACCAATTACCATGATTGCTGATTTAGACGAAACCATCCGCCAACTACTCATAGCCGAACTGCCGGTTAAAAACGGTGAAATCGACATCCGTTTTGACCAGCCCACCCGTGAGTGGAGCGCAAAATTAAATAAGCCAACCGTCAACCTGTTTTTGTATGACTTGCGCGAAAACAACACCCTGCGCCAGCACCAATGGGAACGCATGGCAAATGGCGACCCGCTGCGTGTGGCGCAAAAACGCACGCCCATGCGTGTGGACTGCCGGTACATGCTAACCACCTGGGCAGGTGAACCCGATGATGAACACCGGCTGATGACCCGCACACTGATGGCGTTGTTTCGCTACCCTGTGCTGCCAGAGGATTTGCTGGTGGGGATGCTGCAAAACCCGTTGTTTGATTTGCAAACCCGGCTGGCAGCCCATGATGTGCTGACGAATCCGGCGGAGGTGTGGAGTGCGCTGGATAATGAGTTACGGCCGTCTGTGTCTTACACCGTCACCCTGGCACTAGACCCGTGGGCAGAAGTCAGCGGCCCGGCGGTACGCAGCTACATTTTGCGCACCGGCCAAAAAGCCCCACAGCGCATCCCCGCCCTGCAGCCCGACACGCAAACAGAAATGGGCACGCTTGGCGGCACGGTTCGCCAAAAGAACAGCCCTGTTGCCGGTGCGCAGGTTGCCTTGAAAGGCACAGGGTTTGTCAGCGAAACGGACGAAAACGGCCGTTTCACCTTAGGCACAGTCCCACCCGGCAGCTACACACTAATCATCTGGCCGCCAAACAGCAAAAAACCAAAAGAAACGGCCGTTACCTTCCCTGCCGGCAGCTACGACCTGGACTTATAGAAAGATTAAGGACAATGATCATGACCCACACAACCCACACCCGCTTTCGCAAAAAACGCGCACCGCCCGAAAAAGCATATCTTCATGGAATTAATTCGTTAACATTTCGAGATTGGAGATTGGAGATTAAAGATTAAAGATTGGAGATTAGAGCATTCTCCAATCTCCAAATACCAATCTCCAATCTCTAACCAAGGAGAACAAAATGGCTGTAGGATACGCATCACCAGGTGTATATGTAGAAGAAGTCGATCGGGGAACCAAACCGATCGAAGCAGCAGGAACATCTATCGCCGCCTTCATCGGCATCACCGCCGAAGCCAGCACCAAAGCAATAGACCCCGCTACCGGCGACCGTGTTGCCGTTGAATCACGGCTCAACAAAGCCACCCTCGTCACCAGTTGGACACAATTTACCGACATTTTTGGCGGCTTCACCGATGGCGCATACCTGCCGGACGCAGTCTATGGCTACTTTGCCAACGGCGGCGGCGCTTGCTACGTCACCAGTTTGCGCGCCCTAAACGAATCCGCTGGCGATGTTGCCACGGCATCCGCTGCCATCCCCGCTGCCGGACGCGGCAATGCCTTCAAGGTGGAAGCCAAAACGGCCGGGCCAGCAGGCAACAATCTCTCCGTCACCATCAAGACAGATGAGGAAAAAGGCACGTTCTCCATGACGGTGGGTAAACAGACTAAATCCGGCTTAACGGCAAACAAAGACGATGACAACTACATTGGCAAAGCGGAATTTGATGCTGTGAACATTACCGGTGCAGGCACAAATATGCCTGCGGATGGCACTTACCAGCTTTCCGGCGGCGGTATGCAGCCGTTAACGGCCGTTGACTTTGTCGGCGACCCCGCAGAAAGAACCGGCATAGGCGGGCTGGAAGCCATCGACGAAGTCAGCCTCATCCTTTGCCCAGACGTTATGGCCGGTTACGATGGCAGCGATGCCGCCAAAGAACGTGTCAAGGCCGTGCAAACCGCCATGATCGCCCACTGCGAAAACATGCGCTACCGCTTTGCCGTGCTGGACACGCCCCCCGGCTTAAACGCCCAGCAAGCCAAAGAATGGCGCGATTATGTAAATTTTGATTCCGCCTACGCCGCCATGTACTACCCCTGGATTGAAGTCGCTGACCTGAGCGGCAGCGGTAAAACCAGCAAACTCGTACCACCAAGCGGGCACGTAGTTGGCATTTACAACCGTACAGATGCCCAGCGCGGTGTCCACAAAGCCCCCGCCAACGAAGTGGTTTTAGGTGCAATTGACCTGGAACTGAAATTGAGCAAAGGCGAGCAAGACACACTCAACCCCATCGGCATCAATTGCATCCGTTCCTTCCCCGGTCGCGGCATTCGCGTGTGGGGAGCCAGAACACTCAGCAGCAATGGCTCATGGCGTTACATCAACGTGCGGCGCTTGTTCAACATGGTCGGGTCATCACTGGACACAGGCTTGCAGTGGGTTGTTTTTGAACCCAACGACAGCACATTGTGGGCAAAAGTGCGCCGTGATGTAACCGCCTTTTTGCGTGTGGTATGGCGCAGTGGCGCATTGTTTGGCACAACGCCCGATCAGGCTTTTTATGTCAAATGCGACGAGGAGTTAAACCCGTCAGAAATTCGGGATTTGGGGCAGCTCATCATTGAAGTGGGTCTGGCTCCGGTCAAACCGGCTGAATTCGTCATTATCCGCCTGAGCCAGTGGGCCGGCGCAAACGCAGAAGCGTAAGAC
>CAZRIB010000140.1:2923-8973 GCA_964600035.1 uncultured Ardenticatenaceae bacterium
ATGGCAGAACGTGAAGATCCTCTTGTTGGGTTTCATTTTGCAGTAGACATTCAAGGTGCAGTAACAGGTTATTTTACGGAATGCTCCGGGCTGGGGTCTGAGCATGAAGTGATTGAGCACAAGGTTGTGACGGAAAAGGGGCAGGAAGTTGTGCTGAAGCTGCCCGGTCGCATGAAATGGGAAAACATTACGCTGAAGCGCGGCATTACCAGCAATATGGATGTTTGGGATTGGCGCAAACAGGTTGAAGATGGTGATGTGGAAGGCGCACGGCGGGATGGGTCTATTGTGATGTACGACATGCACCTGAAGGAAGTGGCGCGCTGGAATTTTGAGCGTGCCTGGCCGGTGAAAGTTTCTGGGCCGCAGCCAAAGGCTGACAGCAATGAGATTGGCATTGAGGAATTGACGCTGGCGCATGAGTATATTGAACGGGTGAATTAAAGGAGGAGCGAGTGAGTGGGTCTGCGAGTTTGCGAGGGGTGTTTTTGGTAAGCATCACTCGCTGCTCGCTCCTTCCATACTCGCCACAGGGTTGCAATGCAGACTGAATTTGCTTTTACGCTGCCAAAAGGGTTGGTGCTGGAGGATGGTACGGTGACGAGAAACGGCCGTATCCGGCTGGCAACGGCACTGGATGAAATTGAAGCCATGGCGCACCCCCAGGTGCAGGCCAACCCGGCTTATTTGCCCGTGGTGCTGCTCAGTCGGGTGATTACGGCGCTGGAAGGGGTAACGGCCGTTACGCCCCGCACCATCGAACACCTTTTTGCCGCCGACCTGGCCTATCTGGAAGACATCTACCTGCGCCTGAACAGCCACCAACACACCCAAATTGGCGCAGTGTGCCCGGTATGCAGCAGCCAGTTTCAGGTGCAAGTCGCGCCACTTTCTTAAATCATGCCAACACAAACCACCAAACCCGCGCCAAAAGCGCCCCGCAAAATTACACCCGAACTGGTGCAGCAAGTTACCGAACGGGTCTGGCGGCTGTGGCAGGAACAACTTCGCATCGAGCGCGAACGCAAGAGAAAAGGGTAGTAAACGTAACCCGAAGTCCGTATACCGTTTTCCAACAGGGTTACCAGAGGTGCACACACGGAAAACGGATTACGGATTACTGAATACGGGTAGTAGAAATTAACTGATTAAACGATGAAAAATGAAGCCCTCGCTCAAGCCGGGCATACCCTTTAATCATCAATCTTTTAATCATTAATCCTTGAAACCATGGATGACAAAACATTACGCAAAACAATGAATGCCGCTTTCCGCTTTGTCATTGACGTGGAAGGCACGACCCAAGGCGCATTTACCGAATGCAGCGTGCCCACCATTGAATGGGAAGTGGAAGAAGTGAAGGAAGGCGGATTAAACACCTTTGTTCACCAACTGCCCGGCCGCCGTAAAGGGGCACGGCTGACCCTGAAAAATGGGGTTGGTACGCATGAACTGGTGGACTGGTACATCGAAACGATGCAAGAATCATTTAAGCGGAAGCCGGTCTCGGTCTCTTTGCTGGACATTACTCTAAAACCGGTGATGACCTGGCATTTGGCCGAAGCGTATCCGGTGAAGTGGGCGGGGCCGCAGCTAAAGGCCAGCGATAACAGTGTGGCTATCCAGACATTAGAGCTGGCCTGTGGAGAAATTACGGTAGAAACATGAACAGGCAAATGGGAATGAACAACCCGCTTTGGCGGCGGGTACAGCGGCACGCCAATATGGCGACGTTGTTCAGGCAGGGTAATGACACTGTGACGGCACAGGTCAAAGCCATGCCAGCAGTGCAGTCCGCAGCACAAACAGACGTGCCTGCGGTGCAAACGGCCGTTTCCCAGCACCCTGCCCCAACAACCCAGACCGTCTCCCCACAACCCGCACAGCCAGCGCAGACGCAGCCAACCCCGCCAACGCCTAACCCTGCCCCTGCGCCCGAACCGGAAACCAGCGAAAAAGATTGGCAGCGGCTGCAAACCATCTTCCGGCGGCACGAAGCCCGCATTGCGGCAGAAACACAAGAAGAACACCCTGCACCGGAAGAGCCAAAAGCAGCCCAAACGCCGCCAACAGAAACGGCCGAATCCCCTGCCCCAAAGTCCGCACAAACGCCACCCATCCAGCCAGCCCCAGACGCCCCCACACTCTCCCGGCAAGACCACAAAGAAACGCCTGCGGGCACAGTCGGCGGCGACGTAGCTGTGAAAGGCAGCCTCTCCGTAACCGGGCCAATGACTGTTGGCGGCAACGCCAAGGTAAGCGGTGCGGCAAACGTGGGCGATGGCATGACGGCGGGCGGCAAGGTGCAAACCGGCACAGCCAACGTGGGCGGCTCTGTCCACGCTGGCACAGCCACAGAGATGTCGGGGTCTGTCCAGGTGGGGCAGTCGGTGACAACCGGCAGCAGCATGAAGATGTCTGGCGAAACGGCCGTTGCCGGGCAGGTCACCGCCGGTCAATCACTCCAGGCAGGCGGCACAACCAACATTGGCGGCAGCACCACCGTTGGCGGACAAGCGACCTTTAGCGGGCAAACCACACTCTCACAGGGAACAACTGTTGGGACAAAAGCCAACTTTGTTGGCCCGGCGGCCATTGGCGGCGATGTCACCAGCGGCGCGGATGTCACCGTGATTGGCCCGGTTCATGTGGGTGGTTCAGCCACAACGGACGATGCCACCATTGGCGGCAGTGCAGCAGTGGCCGGTGGCCTGCAAGCAGGCGGTGACATTATCGTTGCTGGCGAAGTGCAGCCGTCTGCTGCCCCGGCTGGCAGCAGTGAGGGCGGCACGGTTCAGCGCACGCCTGCCGATGCACCAGAATCTGCCGCGCAGCCTGTGCCCCTGGAAAGTGCCTGGCCGGGTGTGCAGCGAAAAGCGCAGCCGAAAACGGCCGTTTCACCAACAGCACAGCCAGCCAGCCAACCAGCAAATCCGCCAAAGATGATTGTGCCCGGCCAGCCCGCCGCACAGCAGGCAGAAACAGAAACGGCCGTGCAGCACAAATTGGCGCAGGTTCAGCCCGGCCAGCCAACAGACACGCCGGTGGAACTGGTGCTGCCCCGCCGCCCCCGCCCTGTCACACGGCCAAAAGCGAAGGTTGATGGGCTGAAAATTGAAGAAACGCCTGCTCCCAAAATCTCCAATCCCCCGGCTCCTGCCCCGGAGGGTAACCCGCCAACGGAGATAGCGACCGACATTGGACCGCTTCCGGCTGATTTGTGGACGCTGGTGGGGAAAGAGCCGCCGCCGGAAACGGCCGTTTCGCCTGCCAGCAAGCCATCGCCACAAGAAGCACCCACGCAGCCCACTGCCCCGCCAACCATACAGCGAGCGGTAACAGTTGAGGAAACGGCCGTAGAAACCGAAACAGAAACACCATCCCCGGAAACAGAAGGGGACGACATAAACGTAGACGAATTAGCCCAGCGTGTTTTTCAGGAACTGCGCCGCCGTTTGGCCACAGAATGGGAACGTGCGCGCGGGCGGTTTGGATAAGGATAAACGTAACTAGAGATTGGGGATTAGAGATTGGCAGAACGGTAATCTCTAATCAACCAATCTTCAATCTCCCGAAAAATGGCAAACACACGCGGAAATTTAGTAGCAGCACGCATATTTGAAGTAGACGACGGCGGCAATGAGGTCGGAAACGTGGTTGAATGTATGTTCAACCCGTATGAATACACCGTTTCCAAGTCCAACACCTATCAGGAAACGTCGCAAAACCGCGCCAGTACGCCGGAAGTGGAATTTACAAAGGCTGGCCCGCAAACGCTGAAGCTGAAGCTGACGTTTGACACATATGAAAAGGGGGAAGATGTCAGCCAGATTACCAACAAGCTGTGGAAATTCATGGAGCCGAAAGAGGAAGGCAGCGAAAATGAAAAATCGCCGCCGCCGCAGGTCGCTTTTGAGTGGGGTGTGTTCCGTTTTATTGCTGTCATTACCAGCATGACGCAAAAGTTCACGCTTTTCAAAAATGATGGCACGCCGGTTCGCGCTTCTGTGGATGTGACGTTTACGCAGCATAAGGATGTGAATGATTACCCTAACCAAAATCCAACGTCTGGCGGCGGCCCTGTGCAGCGGACGTGGTCGGTGGTGCGGGGTGACCGGCTGGATGCAATTGCAACGGCCGTTTACGGTGATGCGGCCAAATGGCGGCTGATTGCCGACTATAACCAGTTAGATAACCCGCTGGCCTTAAAACCGGGCACACAGTTAACCATACCAGAAGGATAAATGGAGATTGGTTATTGGAGATTAAAGTATCAGGCAAATCTCCAATCTCTAATCTCCAATCCCTGATTAACCCATGCGAACGCAAACACACTTAACCAGCCAAATCTTCATCAACATCAACGGAACGGCCGTGTCCCGCGGCGTGATGGCGCAGCTTGCCGAAGTCGTGGTAGACCAGCACGTCCATTTGCCCGACATGTTCACCATTAAGCTGCACGACACCAGCCTGGACCTGCTGGATGGCGGCCCATTTGACCTGGCAAAAGAAGTGGAAATTCAGGCAGAAAGCAAAACCGGCCGCAAAATCACGTTGATCAAGGGCGAAATTACCGCACTGGAACCGCAGTTTCGGGAAGGCATGACGGCCGTTCTCGTTGTCCGCGGCTACGACAAATCACACCGCCTGTACCGCCAAACCAAAACGGCCGCTTACCTGAACAAAAAAGACAGCGACCTGGCCAACGAAATTGCCCAACAGCTTGGCCTTTCTGCCGAAGTAGACACCACCAGCACCGTCTACGACCATATTTTCCAAAACAACCAGTCCGACCTGAGCTTTTTGATGCAGCGGGCATGGCGTATTGGCTACGAGTGCTTTGTAATGGACGGCAAACTCTACTTCCGCAAGCCGCCCAATAATGGCAGCGGCGTTACCCTGATTTGGGGACAAGACCTGCTTTCCTTTATGCCCCGCATGACAGCGGCCGAACAGGTGGACGAGGTGCTGGTAAAAGGTTGGGATGCCGACCAGATGGAACCCATTGTTGGGCAGGCCAACAGCGGCCGCCTGTATGCAGGCGTGCAAGAGCCGAAAGATGGCAAAGCGTGGGGACACGAATTTGGCACCGGCAAAAAGGTCATTGTTGACCAACCTGTGGTCAGCCAGGCGGAGGCGGATGTGTTAGCCCAGGCACGGCTGGATGAAATTAGCGGCGCATTTGTGGAAGCGGAAGGTGAGGCTTACCGCAAGCCGGAAATTCGTGCCGGAAAAATAGTGTCATTGGAAGGGCTTGGGGAACGGTTTAGCGGCGATTATTTGGTAACGGCCGTTACCCACTACTACACACCAGCCGGTCTAAAAAGTCACTTTACCGTACGCGGCGCCCGCACCGGCACAATGGCCGAACTAACCACCCACCAGCCGCCGCAGCAAAAAATCCCCGGCGCCGTCATTGCCGTTGTCACCAACACAGACGACCCCAGCAATTGGGGGCGTGTCAAAGTGAAATATCCCTGGCTGGCCGACGATGCCGAAAGCAGTTGGGCACGTGTGGTTGCCGGTGCAGCCGGCCCGGAAGCCGGGCTTGCCTTCATTCCAGAAGTAGGGGATGAGGTGGCGGTTTTGTTTGAACAAGGTGATTTTAACCGGCCCTTGGTGCTGGGCGGTATGTGGAACGGCCAGCACAATTTGCCCCCGGCAACGGCGAATGCTGGCAGCGGCGAAAAACCTTCTGTGCAGTCGTGGACATCACGTACCGGCCACACGCTGGCTATGTACGATACGGCCGATAACAAAGTGGAAATTGTCACGGCAGGCGGGCATAAATTTTTGCTGGATGACGCTAACCAAAAGATAGAAATTGTCAGCAGCGGCGGCATGAAGATTGTGGTGGATGATAACGGCCGTAAACTCACATTCGAAGGCACGGGAGACATACAAATCAACTCGGCCACCAACATGACCATAGAGTCCGGTGCCAACCTGGCATTAAAAGCCACCGGCAATCTGGATGTAGAAGCCAACGGCATGGTTAACATAAAAGGCGCAATGGTGAAGCTGAATTAAAGGATTAATGATTGAAGATT
>CAZRIB010000141.1:0-8969 GCA_964600035.1 uncultured Ardenticatenaceae bacterium
CTAACCGGAGTCGGGCCTTCCATCGCGTCGGGCAGCCATACATGTAAGGGCCACTGCGCAGATTTACCCACTGTACCCGTGAAAATCATGAGGGTCATTGCACCCAAACCCGCTCCGCCAATGGCTGTTAAAGCATGGGTCAGGCTTTCAGCGCCCAATGCCTCGCTAAAGTTTAACGTGCCAAACACGCGGTAGAAGTAAACGATGCCTAGCAGCATCACGACATCGGCAACACGTGTGGTCATGAAGGCTTTAATAGCGGCTTTTCTTGGCGGGATGTGGGGGATGTCGCCCGGTTTCAGGTGATAATCACGTGCGTACCAGAAACCAATGAGGGAATAGGAGCAGAACCCCATAATTTCCCAGCCCACAAAGAGCAGCAGTAAGTTGTCGGACACCACAAGCAAAAGCATGGCGCCGGCAAACAGGCTCATCAGGGCAAAGAAACGGGAGAACATGGGTTCTTCCTGCCCGTGATTGGGCACACCGCGTTCTTTTCCGGGCGGGCTGCCGTAGTTGTGGTATCCCACGCTGTAGATAAAAATCATGAAAACAGCAAAGGGAACCATGAAGAGCATAACGGCCGTTAACGGGTCAACCGCTACGCCTATCTTCAGCCACAAGCCTTCTGCATAATCACCAAAAGGCAGCCAATCTACGGCACTCGAAACCGCTACCGGATGTTCCGGCAAATGGTGCAAGTCCAGGCTAAACATATTAAACGCAACTGTCCAGCCCAGGATTAAAGAGGTAATGACCCCAACCCAGGCCAAAGCCCAGCTTAGTGTACGATTATGCTTGGTAAACAGCACAATCAGGAAAAACACCAGCAGGGGGCCGGCTGGAATCAGCCAGGTAAGGGTTTGCAAAGTTTGTTCACTCATAAGGCCTTTCCCGCATTAGTTTTTGAGCATGTCAAGGTCTTCTGCAATCACAGAATCACGACTGCGATAGACCGAAATAATCAACGCCAGACCAACGGCGGCTTCTGCGGCGGCAACTGTCAAAACAAAAACCGCCCAGGCCAGACCAACCGGCACATCTGGTGTGGCGTTGGCTGTGTACCGCCAAAACGCAACCAGGTTGATATTGACTGCGTTCAGCATCAACTCAACAGACATCAAAATGGCAACAGCGTTTCGGCGAGCCATTACGCCATACAAACCAATAGAAAATAACGCCGCGGCAACAATTAAGTACCAGGATAATGGAATCATGCTTCATCCTCCGGTTTTGGCCAGGCTACCAGAATGGCGCCAACCAGGGCGGCCAAAAGCAGCACAGAGGCAATTTCAAAAGGAATGACATATCCATTGCTGCTCACAAAGGCACGTCCTAAAGCAGCAACGCTGTTGGCAAGTACGGCTTCGCTGACCGGGGTGCGCCCGGCAAAGGGAACGGCCGCATCCGGTGTTGTTGGCCAGTACTGCATAATGACCGTTCCTATAATCAGGAAGGTGACAACGGCCGTAAACAACCCAATGACTGGCTGCGAATTAAACGGCGACTCCGTTGTCTGCATCATTCGCCGGGTCAGCATAATGGCAAAGATGATCAAAATTGAAATTGCACCGATATAAACCAGCAGTTGAGCGGCGGCCAAAAAACCTGCATCCAAAGAGAGGTACAAGCCAGCAACACCCAAAAACGATCCCATTAGCGCCAATGCCGCCCGAAACAGGTTTCGATTGGTCACAACAATCAAACCCATCCCCAGCGTAAAGACGCTTACCAAAATAAAAACGATTTGCTCAAACATACGTCTGACGACTCCATACCAATATTTAGCCGAGGCCTAATGGGAATGTGCAGCAGCCATTTCGGCCGTTTCCACAGCAGGCTCTTCCACAACTGACTCCGTTGAAATACGAAGCGCACGAGCACGGCGGCGTGCCCATTCCAAAGCTGCAAAACCAACAACCAAATTACTCACCAAATGAGCACCAGCCCGTGCAAATGTATTCATGTCAGCCGGCAGCACTTTGTCCAAAATGGCAACCGTAAAAATCAATGCCAGCGATACCGGAACCATAAACTTCCAGTTAAAGTTCAGCATTTGGTCAACACGCAAACGGGGCAATGTACTCCGAATCCAAATGAACACGAAGTATATGGCGAACATTTTTACAAAGAAAACAATCAACCCCAGCAGGCGACCAATTGCAATACTACCAACAACCAATTCTTCCAGGCCGAAGAAACGATACCCACCCAGGTAAATGGTGGCAAAGAAACCAGACATAAATAAAGTACTGACAAATTCAGCCAGGAAGAACATGCCAAATTTCATGCCGCCATATTCAACATGAAAACCGGCCACAATTTCCGATTCGGCTTCCAGCAAGTCAAACGGCGTACGGCCAGTTTCTGCAAGTGCAGAAATGAAGAATATGATGGCAGAAGCAGGTACAACCAGAATGAATGGAACATCCTGCGCGGCAATAATGCCTTCAGTCGACATGGTGCGTGCCAACAAAATAGGAACCAAAATGGATAAAATCATTGGCACTTCATAGCTGACCAATTGGGCAACAGACCGGAACGCACCCAACAGGGCGTATTTGTTGTTAGACCCCCAGCCAGCCAAAAGCAGGCTAACGACCGACACCGAGCTGACCGCCAGCACATAAAACACGCCGACGTTCAAATCTACGCCAATGACTCCGGGCGCAAAGGGCATGACCGCCCACATGAGCAGAGCCGCCATTACGATCATAATGGGGGCCATGTTGTAGGCTATTTTGTCTGCTCCGGTGGGGGTGATGTCTTCTTTTATCAAAAGCTTGATGACATCTGCCACTGTTTGCAAAAGGCCGTATTTCCCACCAACACGGTTGGGGCCAATACGGTCTTGCATACGGGCAATGACTTTTCGTTCTAGCCAGATGAGGAAAATAACAATTAGCAGGCAAAATGTGGAAACAATGACGATGCCTGCTATGTCTAGTACAACTTCTACCCAAGGCGCTTCTCCCCAAACACCTCGTAAATAATTAAAGGTGTCGAGTTCAAGCAGGCTTATTAGGAAATCAATGATGTTGAAACTCATAAATTTATTCTCCGTGGCAGCAGATACCGCTCTACGCGAGTAGTAGGAATTCAGACACGGCCGTTTCGCGCAGCCAAAACAGAAAAAAAGGCGGGAGATTTACTCCTACCTTTCCATTTCCAATTCTTAACTTATTAAATCCACTCGAGAACACCCCGACTCCAGGCATACGCCAGGCCATCTGCCAACAAAAAGACGAACAAAACAGTTGCGCCTACCGCAAACAGAGGCAGCAGTTCATATGCCGCAGCAATCGGGAAGAGGAAAACAGCCTCAATGTCAAAAATAACAAACACCAAGGCGTAAATATAGTATTGAACCTTAAACTGTACCCAGGCATCGCCGACAGTTTCAATACCACATTCATAGGTTTGTTGTTTAATAGGGTTAGGTTTTTTGGGACCTAACAGCGAGTTCAGAATAACTGGTGCAGCAGGGAAAATGGGCGCCAACACCACGAATAATGCGATAAATTGCCAATCACTAAGCACGTGGGTTCCTCCGCTCCTCTTCTATTAATTTTTTCGGAGTTTGTGAAATCTGTCCCATTTATAGCATATGGAAACTATATGGGCAAAAGACAAAGCACTTTTTCGTCGAAATAACCTATGGAAAATCGGTTAAAAAAATTATGCCTGATGGCAGAAAGAATGATTGAGATGAATCGGCAATTAACTGGCTACCCTTTGCTCATTTCTTCCGTTATACTTGGTACTGTTTTAGGGAAAGCTAGTAGTTAGCGGAACATTTTGCCTCGTCGTTACCATTCCCACGGCCGTTTCCCATTCCATTGCCTTTAATTGACTCGTATCATTCGCTTTTCAACAGGGAACTGCCATGTTAGATGATGTATATGAACCTCAAAAAATCCTGGCTGTAGATGACAATGCCTATACGCTCCGTATTGTGCAGCACACGCTTGAACGGGCAGGTTATCAGGTGATGACGGCCGTTTCCGGACAAGACGCGCTCCAACTCATCAACCGGCACGGCATCCCCCACCTGGCTGTTGTCGATTTACACATGCCGGTGATGAGCGGCTTTGAATTTTGCCACGCCGTCCGTGAATTTAGTGATATGCCCGTGATTATGCTAACGGCCGTAAACACCGAAGAAACCATCATCGAAGGCCTGGAAAAATACGCCGAAGATTACATCATCAAACCATTCAACCCCAATGAACTGGTTGCCCGTGTCAAACGTGTTCTCCGGCGCATGGGCGACTACAGCTACACACTAGATGCAATCACGCGAGTAGACGACCGGTTAAGCATTAATTTCCCTAACCGCGAAGCATTCCTCAATGAAGAAAGCGTCTCACTCACCCCCACTGAAACCAAACTGCTGTACATTTTGGTACGCAATGCTGGCCGTATCGTCACCACGGAGTTCCTGCTCAACCGCATTTGGCCAATGGAAGATGCCCACGAAGATCGACTTCACGTTCACGTCCACCGCCTTCGGCGTAAAATTGAAATCGACCACAACAATCCCCACTACATCTTGGCAGAACGGGGAACTGGCTACCGGTTTGCAGTCTCTGTAAAAGAACCGCCGAGCAAATAAGCAGCATAACAACAAAAAAGCACACGATTTGTGTGCTTTTTTTACCGCTTTTGCCCCAGGCAGGTATGGCTTTGCTACAGCTCAAAGCCTGCTTTATTTGCCAATTGTTTATTGGATGGCTCGACTAAAATAGAACCATCAGGAAAAACAATGGTGGGAATAACGGCATGACCGTTATTGACTTGCATCACAAATGCCCGTGCCTCATCATTCTCTTCAATGTCCACATTCACATAGGCTACGCCATATTCATCCAATAAATATTTGGCCCGATGGCAATCTGGACACCAACTGGTTGTATACATCACAATTTGTTTACTCGTTTCATGTGGCAGTGTCATCACTAAATCCTTTTACAGTGCATCAATTTTGGCACGCTATCTTAGCGACAGACTCTAAACCAAGCAACCAGCCTTCATTGCCGCTAAACTGGATTTGGGCTTACAATTGCAAGGACTTTTTTGACTATCAATTTGCATGGCTTCGGGAAACGGCCGTTCCCATACAACCAAAAGGACATGTTCATGGCAGAACGAACCAACGAAGAATGGCTAGATCATTTAACCCCCAATCACCCCCAATACAACGCCGCCATTGCCGAACTACGTCGCATCCTCACCAACGGCCTTAAGCGCGGCCTGCTCAACCGCATTAACACATCCGCCCCGGAATTTGAAACCCAGGTAGATGACTTTGTGCAAGATGCCATCATCAAAATCATCGATAAAAAAGAAACTTTTGCCGGGTTAAGCAAGTTTACGACCTGGGCGCACAAAATCGCCGTTTCCGTTGCCCTGACAGAACTGCGCCGCAAACGCTGGCAAGATAGTTCACTCGACGGCATGATGGAAACTGAAAGCGGCATCTTTACCCCAAGCATTGCCGCCGACCCCTCCCCGACACCCGGTCAGGCCGTCGAACAATCGGACATGATGTCCCGTGTGCAGCGTCTGATTCAGGAAGCGTTGACTGAAAAACAAAGAACGGCCGTAATCGCCGCCATCATCGAAAACAAACCAACCAACCAGGTCGCCAAAGAAATGGACATGAAACCCAACGCCCTCTACAAACTCCTGCACGACGCCCGCCTCCGTCTCAAAAAAGCACTTGCCGAGGAAGGACTCACTCCGGCCGACATCCTTGCCGTTTTTAATTAACAGAAAAAAGTAAGAACATCCCAAACCAATGCATCAAAGAGCAAACAAAATGAAACACAAAATCACCCAATGGTTAAACAGGCTCAAAAAGAAAACGGCCGAAACCAAAAACAGGCAAATCCACATGCAAAACACGCACGGCGACGAACAAGAACCACAAACAAATTTGAACGAACAAGCACTAAAACGACTGCTTCACCAAATAGAACAAACCCAAACAGGTATGTACACTTGCGAAGAAACCTTTGCCCTGCTAGACGAATACGTAGAACTGGCGGCCACCCATCAAAACAGTGCTGCCCTCATGCCACTGGTAGAACGCCACCTTGCCGTATGCAAAGGCTGTAAAGAAAAATACGACATTTTGCTCGACATTTTACAGACAGGTGACATGTAACAAACATCCTCCACCAAACCAGACATTTCTCACCACTCAGGGCTGATTTTCAGCCCTTTTTTCTTTCCTTCAATATGCTAAAATCAATCGGCACATTCATGAAAATGGCGTGTTCAACAATCCCGGTAGATCCAAATTTGTGTAATTCATGTAATTCGTGGCAAATTCTATATCTACTACACGTAATCCGAAGTCCGTATACCGTTTTCCAACAAAGTTACCAGAGGTAGAGCACACGGATTACTGATTACTGATTACTGATTACGGATTACGGATTACTGATTACTGATTACGGATTACGGATTACGGATTACGGGTACTACTGAATCCTGCATACTCCAAAATGTGCCCCTATTAAAAACACACAAACACCCACAACCCCACGACAAAAAACCTTTCAAACAACAAAAACAAGCAGGCCGCAGCCGGCAAGAAAAATCCTGCACCCTGCCCCTTGCCGCCTGCTTCAATCATCAATCTTTACTTTCAGGAGACATACCCATGTTATTAGCCGGTGATATTGGAGGAACAAAAACTGTACTTGCCCTGTTCGACGAAAACGGAGAGATGACGCAGCCCCTGCACGAAGCAACCTTCCCCAGTGAAAAGTATCCTTCGCTCGAAGCCATCATTACCCGGTTTCTGGTTGATCATCCAGTAACATTAACCGCAGCCAGCTTTGGGGTAGCCGGTCCGGTAATGAAAAACCGCGCCCAAATCACAAACTTGCCCTGGGTTATTGATGCCCAAACCATTTCGCAGCAGTTCCAAATACCCTCTGTGCACTTGCTAAACGACCTTGCCGCCATTGCCACGGCCGTTCCCCATCTCACAGACAACGATTTAGTCACACTCAACCAGGGACACCCCGCAGAAGGCGGCACCATTGCCGTTATTGCCCCCGGCACAGGACTCGGTGAAGCATTTCTGGTCTGGACTGGCTCCCAATACATCCCCGTCCCCTCAGAAGGCGGACATGCCGCCTTTGGCCCCACCACCCCTTTGCAAGTAGAACTGCTTACTTACCTGCAAAATATATACGGCCATGTCAGCTACGAGCGCGTCTGCTCCGGCAGCGGCATCCCCAACCTCTACAACTTCCTGAAAGACGAAGGCTATTATCCCGAACCAGAATGGCTCAAACAGCAGCTTGCCCATGCTGAAGACCCCACTCCTGTCATTGTGACACACGGACGAAACAAAAGCTGTGAGCTGTGTGCCGCGACAGTAGACTTGTTTGTGGAAATTTTAGGAGGAGAAGCAGGCAATCTGGCCATGAAAGTATTGGCAACCGGAGGCGTTTATATTGGCGGCGGTATTCCCCCGCGCATTTTGCCGGAATTACAGGATGCTGATTTTATGGCCGCCTTTGTCTATAAAGGACGTTTTTCTGCTATGATGGAACAAATTCCCATTCATGTCATTCGCAATGCCAAAACCGCCCTTTTTGGCGCAGCTTACGACAGTTTACAAAATTTCCAGACTCACCGAGGATAATGGAAAATCAAAAGCCGGGGTCAGTGATGGTAAATATTTTTTCAGACATAACCCAGTTAAGTGAGGCGGCTGCCCAATTTTTTGTGGCACAGGCGAACACGGCCGTTTCCCGGCACGGCCGTTTCCTCACTGCCCTGTCCGGCGGCAGCACCCCCCGGCAGCTCTTCACCCGCCTCAGCCAGCCGCCCTACAGCCAACAAATACCCTGGCAGCAAACCCACATCTTTTGGAGCGACGAAAGATTGGTTCCGCCAGACCATGACGGCAGCAACTACAAACAAGCCCACGACATCCTCTTAACCAACGTACCCATTCCGCCCCAAAACATTCACCGTGCCCTGGGTGAAGCCGATGCCCAAACGGCCGTTTCCCATTACACAGACACACTCAAAAAAATGGCCGCTCCCGGTCAAAAATGGCCGCAGTTCGACCTCATTCTGCTGGGCATGGGCAGCGACGGCCACACCGCCTCACTCTTTCCCGGCCCCATTCCTGCCGAACAAGAAAGCAGCCCGGTTACGGCCGTAACCGCCCACTACGATGGCCGCCCAGCCCAAAGAATTACCTTCACCCCCCCGCTTATTAACGACGCCCACCACATTCTCTTTCTGGTGACTGGCGCAAACAAAGCCAACGCGCTCTACCACGTTCTGCACGGCCAGCACGACCCCGCGCAATGGCCTGCCCAACGCATCCAACCCCGTCACGGCCGTGTCACGTGGTATGTCGATACCGCCGCAGCCAGCCAACTGCCAGCCTGACAATTCTCCAATTTATTGACAAATTAGAACACACGTGCTAAATTTTTCGGCATGGAAATGGCTCCTCTCCTCACACAAGCAGAAGAACTGCTGCCCATATTTAGCGGGGATGTCGCCGTTGCGCTGGCAACGCCGGACGCGCTGGCGGCTGTAGAAGGTATGCCTGCCACCTATTTTCTGGGTAGCGACGAAACGGAAATGATTGTCCACGACTTGCGCCCAAAGGGAAACGGCCGTGCCTTCAACCGCCCCGCCTATGCCCGCATCTTCACCTCTCTCAACGGCATTGAAGTGGAACTTCACGCCACCCGTAAACGCCGCCCGGCACACACATTATGGCTTGGTGTCATCAACGATGGCAGCCACGCCGCCACCGCCCAGTGGGAAATTCTGCGGCCTGTTGGCAGCCGCCAAACCGCCCGCCTCGCCCTGCTGTAATGAATGCTTTATACTTGATGATTAAAGATTAAAGTGGGCAATCCCTTTTTTTAATTTTCCCAATCTTTCATCGTATCCGTTCAGATGGAACGCAAAGTTACACG
>CAZRIB010000142.1:0-8941 GCA_964600035.1 uncultured Ardenticatenaceae bacterium
CAACAAAGGGGTTGATTTGCTGTTGGATGCGCTGGCTTTGCTGTCCAATGACGATTGGGCGCGGATTGCGGAGGTGCGGATTTTTGGCGGCGGGCCGTTGGCGGATGTGGTGACGGCGGGGGTGGCGCGGCTGCAGGAAAACGGCCGTCCTGTGACATTGGGCGGCTATCTCAACCGGCAGGAAGCGGCCGACCTGCTCACCTGGGCCGACTATCTGCTGCTTCCCTCCCGCATCGAGAGCATCCCCGTCATCTTTTCCGACGCGCTGCAGGCCAATACCCCACTCATCGCCACGCCTATTGGTGACCTGCCCCGCTTGCTGGCAGATGGGCAGGCGGGTGTTTTGGCTGGCGAAGTGACGGCGGCGGCATTGGCTGCGGCTGTGCGGCAGGGGGTGGCGCAGGCTCCGGCGCATTTTGGGGAGGGGCTGGCGGCTTTGCGGGCGCAGTTCGATGTGGGGGAAACGGCCGTGCGCCTGCTGCGACAAATTGGTTCGGCTACTGGGGGGGCTTAAACAAGAACAAGAAATTAAGGTACTGCCAGGGGGGCAGACGACCGCGCCATTTCTTTGCCCGATTCAGCTCATAAGCCGCTATGCGGGGCAGCCATCTTTCTGGCACAAATCCATACCGTATAAGATATAACAATGGCCAGCGGCCAAAGCGGATAGGGGTTTCCTGTTGCAAGGTATACCCTTTTTTAGCCATCAAAGCCAGCAATTTCTCACGTTGAAAATAATCAGGATGGCTGCGGATATTTTCCACAACAACCAACGTGCCATCCGGCGCAAGATAGTGGTGCAGCGTGTTTAACGCATCCAGTTTATCCATGAGCAAAAGTACGCGCAGAACATTTTGAAGCAGGATAAGGCCACACTGAGAGACAGGCAGCTCTGGTAGGCGGGCTTGTACAAAAGGAATGTTGGGCTGCTGCTGACGGGCATAGGTGAGTAGAGAGTAAGCGGGGTCAATCCCTATGGCCTGGTATCCTTTTTGTGCCAAGACATGGGTGAGACGGCCGTAACCACAGCCAACATCCAAGGCAACTTTGTTTGTTCCGGGAGGCGGCAAATAAAGTTGCAGAGCCATTTCTTGAAGCATGGTAATGTAGGCTGATTTTCGTCCCAGTTTGTCATGTGGATCAAGTACATTCAAGCCGGATGCATCATAAGCGGGCGGTTGGTGAGACATGCGCTTTCCTCTTGTGCCAGAATTTAATCACAATTCCTACAAAAAACAGAATAATGTCTATAACCAACAGCCAAAGGCGAACGAACACGGCCAAAAATCCGGCTTCGGCTGTTGATGTAACGGTTTGAGCAACGAGAACAAATGTTGTTTCCCGTATGCCTAGTCCGGCGGGGGTAATGAAAGAGATGAAGCCGACGAACCAGGCTAAAGCGTAGCTGGCAGCGAGTAGGGGCAGGTTGGCGGTTTGCAGCCCGCTGAAGACGCGGGAAAATGTGAGCCAGGCAACCAGATAAAATCCCCAAGACAACATGAGACTGGCTGCTAGCAGAACTATAGTTGTCCAGGGGTAAGGGGTGGTTTGGTAAGTCAGGTATGGGCTGATGCGCTGCCGGAATTTTGTTGGAAGCCATGCTTGAATGAGAGTGAGCAGTCGGCGCGGCCAGTTAAGCCGAAAACCCAGCCCAAACAGCAGTAAGCCAACTGCCAGAAAAACGGCCGTTAATCCCCAGCCTACCAGGGCAAATAATAAAATCGCTGTTGGGATCAAGAGGTTAAACGCAAGATAGACCAAGGTGTAATCAACGTTGACCAGCAACAGTGTTTGTGCCGGAATATGTTCTCTGGTTTCGTTTAATTGATATACGACCCCCCAAAACCGTCCTGGTACGTGTCGGATCATCTGGCTGACAAAGTTGAGATGGATGGCATAATAAAATGAAACGGAGATGGGCGCATAATAATTGATGATGAGGTAATAGACCGGAGCATTGAAGAAAATGGAGATTGTGCCTAAAAGCAGTGAAATCAGAAGCCATATCGGATTGGCGGAGCGGAATTGACTGGCGATGGTGCTGCCCTCCTGGTAGATGAGAGTTGCGACCCATAGCAGAGCTAGAAGGATGAGCAGGCGGGATAGCCAGGAAAATAATTTCTGTCTGGAAGGCATGGTTATCCTGTACGGGTGATTTTGCGAAAGAGGCGTTTTAGCCAGCGGCTTTGAACGCCGGTTAGGGGAGAATCGTATACAGCTTTGTAACTGCTTTGCCTGATGATTTTGGCAGCTTGAATGGTCGTTCGCAGACGATTGCCATAGTCGCCAGAAAAAGCCGCCAAAAGCATCCGTTCCACGTTGACCCAAGAGACAGAATTGGCCGAAGTAAAGACAGGGGAGGGGATTTGTTCATCACACAACATGGTGTAGAGCAAATGGAGTAGAGGTATACCTGCCTGAGTGGGAAGGGCTGCTTGCAGCCAGGGGCGGGGATTCAGCTCTAGTAGTCGCCAACGGCCGTTTTCATCCTGTAAAAAAGGTAATTCAGTAATTCCTTGGTAGTCTAGCGCGTGGAGGATTCGGGCTGCGTGCTGGTGTAATTCTGGAATGGAGGCGGTTTGTACCCAGCAGGCGGAACCGCCGAACTGTGGGTGTTTCCATCGTTCATACGCTGTCAAGCCGATTAATTTGCCGGACTTAGTGCGTATGCCCCACCAGAGTCCTTCACCCATTGGTGAGGGGGTTAATTTGCGTTGGGCAAGCCAGGTGTTAGCCACTGACCATGATTGTTCTAGCTGGTTGAGTACGGCCGTCACTTCTTTTTTGTTGTTGATAGCCAATGCTTTGGCCTTGAGTGACCCCATTTGCATGGATAGTGGCTTGATGGCGGGCTTGAAGATGAGTTGGTAATCAAAATAGTCGGCGGCTTTGGTGGCATCTTCTGGGGAATGGAGAATGATGGTCGGGGCGATGATTTCCTGGAGATCGGCTGCTGCTAATGTTTGAAACAGCTCGGCTTTGTCTAACCCACGCATAGGCAGGTGTGGCACACCAGGGGGGATGGCAAGATACGGCCGTAATACGTCATAAGCTTCAATTAAAAAGCGCAAACTGCCATCTTCGCTGGCAAAGGCAGCCCAGGGGATTGGCTGGCCTGCACCTGCTTTTTGCAAAAACGGGATGACTTGGGCAACGGCCGTTTCCACAGATTCAGGTGGCCAACTTAATTCCAGATAAGGCAGCTTTGGTTGTACATCTCGCAAAATAGACGGTTGCCCTAGCGAAATAACAACCAATGGCACACCGGCCGGAACCAAGGCTTCGGCAATGGCTAGCGAGACAATTTCAGCGCCGCCTGAAAAAATAACAGCAGGTAAACGAGAAGTTGGGAAATTTTTCATGTTACTGGCGCAAAATGTGGTAAACGGCCGTAATCACATCCTCCACATCCCCATTGGACAGCTTGGGCGAGAGGGGCAGGCTGACCGTTTGCCGTCCGATTTTCATGGCGTGGGGGTACGCTTCTGGCCGCCAGCCAAACCGTTCCTGGTAAAAGGGATGCTCCGGGATGCTGAGGTAATGGACACCCACGCCGATATTCAGCCGTGTCATTGCCGCCATAAACCCGTCCCGGCTGATGCCGCAAACCGCCTCATCCACCAAAATGGGGTAGAGGTGGTAAGCGTGGCGTGTATTTTCTTCAGGCTCTGCCGGGCAGATGACAGGCAGGTCGGCAAAGGCTTGCTGGTACATCTGCCAGATTTCCCGTCGCCGCTGCCAGTTGGCCTCTACCCGCGCCAGTTGGTGAATGCCAATGGCCGCCTGAATGTCCATCATGTTGTATTTGAAACCGGAAGCGACCACGGCGTAATGTTTGTAGCCGTCATCGCTGTACCGCCGCCACGCATCTTTGCTCATGCCGTGCAGGGCCAGTACTTTGGCGCGGGCAATTTGGGCTTCGTCTTTGGCGATGATCATGCCGCCTTCACCGGTGACCACGTTTTTGGTGACGTAAAAGCTGAAGCAGCCAAAGTCTCCGAATGTGCCTGCTTTTTGGCCGTGATATTCGGTTTCGATGGCGTGGGCGCAATCTTCGATGAGGATGAGGTCGTGTTTGTCGGCCAGTTGGCGGATGGCGGTCATGTGACACGGCCGTCCCGCCAGATGCACAGGCAAAATGGCACGGGTGCGGGGTGTGATGCGGGCTTCAATTTCCGCCGGGTCAATGTTCATTGTTACCGGGTCTACATCGGCCAGCACGGGGGTTGCGCCGCTGTGGATGATGGCGTTGACAGTGGCGGCAAAAGTCATGGGGGTGGTAATCACTTCGTCACCGGGGCCGATGCCGGCGGCGATGAGACTGATGTGCAGGGCGGCGGTGCAGGAGTTAACGGCCGCTACCCGGTTTTCTTCCACGCCTTTATAAGCGGCAAAATCATGTTCAAAGCGGGCAACTTTGGGGCCGGTTCCCAGCCAGCCAGAGCGGAGACTGTCCACCACTTCGGCGATTTCGGCTTCTTCGATTTGGGGCGAACCGTAAACAAGAAAGGTGCCGCGTTTGGGTGTGGTTGGTGTGGTCATGGGGTTTGTCCAGCGATTGTTTATGGAATGGAACGGAATGAATTAAAATAGCACTTCAGTAAGTTACTATTTTGCCATTTTAGCCGTTGTATTTTTTTTAAAAGCGCAAGAAGGAACGCAGATTAACGCTGATTTTTAGGATTATGTCAATTCAATTGTGAAATAATCTGCGTTAATCTTGAAAATCTGCGTCCAAAACCAAAAAGCGTAAACATAGTGAACCATTGAGTTTACTGAAAAAACTGCGAAGCACGCAAAGAGCGCAAAGAAATACCGGAGAAAAATTTGTGCAATTCGTGTAATTCGTGTCTTTTTTCAGAACAATCAATCATTTCTCATTAAAATTATCAGGGTTTTTATGAAAAGGACAAGGACAATTTCTCAAAAAGAGTGGCTGGTTGTGACCGGCGTGGCATTGGTGGTGGCAACGTTGTTTGTGCTGCCGTATTGGCTGGGGCATGTGCGTGCCAGACCGGATGAGGTGTTTACCGGCTTGCTTATCAATTTGGAGGATGGCAGTTATTTGTCGGCGATTGAGCAGGGCAGGCAGGGGGCCTGGGTGTATGAAAACCGGTTTACGTTGGAGCCGCATCATCCTGTGTTTATTCAGGGGTATTATCTGGCGTTGGGGCATGTGGCGCGGTTGTTGGGGGTAACGGCCGTTACCATGTGGCATTTGGCGCTGTGGCTGGCAGATGTTTTCTTGTTTTTGCTGGTTTACCGTTTTACGGCCGTCTTCTTTACAAAAACGGCACACCGGGCAGTGGCAATGGGGTTAATATGGCTTGGCGCAGGATATGACTGGTGGCTGCTGCCTGCCAGTTGGGAGCGGGCAAATACGCTGGAGGCCGTGCCAATGGAGCAGTATGTGCCGGAGCTGCATTTGTTTTACAGTGCCTTGACTTATCCCCATTTCATCATGGGTATTGCCTTTATTTTGCTGGCGGTGTGGGCTGTGTGGCGTATGCTGCTGATGCCAGCCGGGGGCAAAGGGCGGTGGCGCTGGGCTGTTGGGGCTGGTCTGGCGCATGTGGGGCTGGGTGTGGTTTATCCGTTTTTGATTTTTCTGACGGCTGGCGTGGCTGGGTTGATGTGGTTGGTGCTTTGCTGGCAGGACGGCCGTATTCGCTGGCATGATGTGGTCTATTTGGCGGCTGCTTTTTTGATACCTGTGCCGCTGTTTGTTTATTATGCCTGGGCGATTTTGACAGAGCCGGTTTTTGCGGCGTGGAATGCGCAGGCCGTGACCCTGACACCGAACCCCATCCATTTGGTGTTGGCTTATTTGCCCTATTTGCTGCTGGGGATGGCTTTGGTGCGGCGGTGGCGGCTTTGGCCGAAGGAAAAGCAAATGGCGGTGCTGCTGCCGGTGGTGTGGGTGGTAACGGCCGTTATTTTGCTCTATGTGCCAACCAATCCACAGCGCCGTTTTGTGGAGGGGCTGCAAATTCCATTGGCCGTGTTGGCGGCACTGGGCTGGATTGAGGTCGTTTGGCCTGCCATTGTCCAATCGCGCTTTATGAAAAGTGTGCTGCGGCAGCCGCGGTATACGGCTGTGGGGATGGCGCGGTTAATTACGGGTGTGATGGTTGGCGTGGTGAGTTTGTTTAGCCTTTATCTGTATGCCGGTACGGTGATGACGCTGGCTGTGTTACGGCCGTATCCCCTGTTCCGCCCTGTGCAAGAGGTAACCGCCATGCAGTCGTTGTCCCAACTGGAGGGGGATGGCGTGGTGTTGAGTACCAAAAGCAGTGGAAGCTATATTCCATATTTGAGTGGGCGGAAGGTGTTTGTGGGCCAGCGCTATGAGACCATTGA
The DNA here is from genome assembly GCA_964600035.1 of uncultured Ardenticatenaceae bacterium. GTDB lineage: Bacteria > Chloroflexota > Anaerolineae > Promineifilales > Promineifilaceae > CAZRIB01. The sequence goes on from CAZRIB010000142.1 coordinate 6,361, forward strand.
TTACCAAAGCCGGTTTGATTTGGCTGAACAATTTTTTGCGGCAGATACACCGGATGAGTGGCGAATCTCGTTTTTGCAGGCACAGCCGGTGGGCTTTGTTTTTGTTGGCCGTGCAGAGCGAGAGTTGGGGGTGGTTGATTGGGAAGAACGGCCGTATCTGGAGCAGGTGTATGATAATGGGGAAACGGCCGTTTATCGGGTGCTGCCAGAAAAGATTGTGCCGTAACGATTTGTGGCGGTGAAGCGAAACGGCCGTTTACACCACGAATTTGCCACGAAACCCTGCGCCAGCCCTGGTCAAAATTGAAAAATGCACACCCATCCTCTACAATCATTAGCCAAAAGGCTAAAGCGACGGAGCGATGGGCAAGCGATGGGCAGCAGTTCCCAATCTCTAATCTCCACTCCCTTTAATCTTTAATCATGAATCTTTGATCATTACCCACAGGAGCGTTTATGAAAGGTTTAATTTTAAGCGGCGGTAAAGGGTCACGCCTTTATCCCCTGACATTTACCAGCGCAAAGCAGTTAATTCCCGTAGCCAATAAACCCGTTCTCTTCCGCGTCATTGAAACCATTCGTGATGCCGGCATTACCGACATTGGCATTGTTACCGGCAGCACCGGGGAGCAAATTAAAGAGGCCGTCGGACGTGGTGGCCGCTGGGGAGTCAACATTACATACATCCCTCAAGAAGCGCCGTTAGGACTGGCACACGCGGTCAAAATCTCCCAGGATTTTTTGGGAGATGACCGGTTTGTCATGTTCCTGGGTGACAATGTCATTCAGGGGGGGATTAGCCCGCTGATTGCCCAGTTTGCCAGCAGTGAATGGAACAGTCAGATTGTGTTGACACGTATTGAAGACCCGCGTCAATATGGTGTGGCTGAGTTGGGGGAGGACGGCCGTATCATTCGCCTGATTGAAAAGCCACAAAATCCGCCCAGCGACCTGGCATTGGTTGGCATTTATATGTTCGACCACAACATCTTCAAGGCGGTCAACGCCATCAAACCTTCCTGGCGCGGCGAACTGGAAATTACCGATGCTATTCAATGGCTCATTGAGAATGACTACTCTGTGCATCCATACGTTCATCGCGGCTGGTGGATTGATACCGGTAAACGGGAAGATATGTTGGATGCCAATGATTTGGTGCTGGAAGAGATTGAATACAAGAATGAAGGGTATGCCGATCGGGACAGCACCATTGGCCGCCGGGTACGCATTGAAAAGGGGGCCGAAATTATCAACAGTGTCGTACGCGGCCCATCCATCATTGGGGAAAATGCCCGCATTGTGAACAGCTATATTGGCCCGTTTACCAGCATTTATCATGATGTTGTCATTGAAAACAGTGAAATTGAGCATTCAATGGTGCTGGAAAACAGTGTTATCCGGGATATTGAGTCGCGTATTCAGGACAGCTTGATTGGCCGCAACGTGAATATCCACAAGTCACCTATTAAGCCTAAGTCGCTCCAGTTGATGCTGGCTGACCACAGTCAGGTAGGCATTTTATAAGTACAAGGATTGGCAGGAGATGGGGTGCGGATCGATTGATTTGCCCTCGTCTCTTGTTTTTTGCCATTACATTTTGCCATGCGTGTTTTATTGCAGCGAGTAACATACGGCCGTGTAACAGTAAACGGCGAAACGACAGGTGAAATTGACCGGGGTTTTGTGCTGCTGGTGGGCATTACCCACAGCGACACCCAAAAGGAGGCAGATTGGCTGGCGAACAAAGTGGCTGGCTTGCGTGTTTATGAAGATGCAGATGGGAAAATGAACCTTTCTCTGGCTGATGTGGGGGGCGAAATTTTGGCCGTATCACAATTTACCCTCTACGGTGATGCACGCAAAGGCCGACGCCCGTCATTTACAGATGCCGCCCGCCCGGAAACGGCCGAACCCCTCTTTAACTACTTTTGCGACCAACTGCGCCAAAAAGGATTTCACGTAGAAACAGGCATTTTCGGTGCCATGATGCAGGTCGTCATCCACAATGATGGCCCGGTGACACTGATGCTGGAACGAGAAAATAGTAATTGATGGTAATTAGCCTTATTTCTGAATAAATTGGACACGGATTAACGCGGAAAACACGGATGAAAATATTTAACAATCTATGTCATCTGTGTTAATCTGCGTCCCCTAAATCAATTTCAACTCCCCAATCTCCAATCTCTAATCTCTAATCTCTAATCTCCAATCCCCAATTTTCCAAACTGCCCCACAGAAATTGCTAAAACAACTAGACCAATTTCCCAATTACAAGCCGCTAATCAATCGCTACACTGTGAAGCATGAAAACACACACCATTCCACCACAGAAGTTCGATATTTTGTTGATGTTTTTACCGAGGTTTGAAGAGCCAGGCCGCACTTATCTAAAAGGGTGGCAAGGCCGACTGCCACAATATCCTGACGATGTCGTGGCGTTCTTTCGTTGGGCCAAAGATGGGGTGTGGATTGACCCTGGCTATGACCCGAAAATTGCCAGTAAATTGATTCAAGATGACGATTATATTGCTCAGGCGACTGTGGAAGAGTTACGGCCGTTAATTACATTTTGTGTGCG
>CAZRIB010000143.1:0-8916 GCA_964600035.1 uncultured Ardenticatenaceae bacterium
TCCTGACCTGGGTGGTGACCAGACCTATTTTGGAGCTGCAAGAAGCGGCACAGGCTGTTGGCCGGGGTGAATTTAGCCGCCGGGTAACGCCCTGGGCAGGCGATGAAATTGGCGCATTGGCGAAAGCGTTTAACCACATGGCTGCCGATTTGGAGCAGGCAGAGAGGGAACGGGTGGAGCGCGAAAAACTGCGATTGCAGCTTTTGGAAAAGGTAATTTCGGCACAGGAGGATGAGCGGCGGCGCATTTCTCGTGAACTGCATGATGAAACGGGGCAGTCGCTGACTTCGCTGATGGTACGCATGCAAATGATGATGCAGCAGTGTGATGTGCCTCAGCTTAGAGCGCAAATTGAAGATTTGAAAAATTTGGTGGGGGATACGCTGGAGAATGTTCATAATCTGGCACGGGAGCTGCGGCCGAGCATTTTGGATGATATGGGGCTGGATGCGGCCGTTCAGCGGTATGTGTCTGATTGCAGCAGGCGGTATAACCTGGCGGTGGATGTGGTGACGCTTGGCCTTGAAAATGAACGGCTGCCTGCGGCGGTGGAAACGGCGCTGTACCGCATTGTGCAAGAAGGATTGACGAACATCGCCCGCCATTCTGGCGCAAGGTCGGCGAGTATTATGCTGGAACGGCGTAACGGCCGTGTCCGGGCCATTATTGAAGATGACGGCAAGGGCTTTGATTACGAAACGGCCGTTGCCTCCGGCAGACTGGGCTTATACGGCATGAAAGAACGCGCCGAACTGCTCGGCGGCACACTCGCCATCGAATCCAGCCCCAACCAGGGCACAAGCATCTTTGTCGAGGTACCCGTATGAACCCAACAACCCGCGTACTCCTGGCCGATGACCATGCCGTCCTGCGCAGCGGCCTGCGACTGCTGCTGGACGGCCAGCCCAACATCGAAGTCGTCGGCGAAGCCGCCAACGGCAGTGAAGCCCTGGCATTGGCACTGGACACCACACCCGACGTCATCCTGCTCGACCTGACCATGCCCCAACTGGGCGGCCTGGACGTTCTGCCCCTGCTGCGCCAAAAATTACCAGACAGCCGCATCCTCATTTTGACCATGCACGACGATGAAAGCTACCTGCGGCAGGCGCTGCAAAAAGGGGCATCCGGCTACGTGCTAAAAAAAGCCGCCGACGTGGAACTCATCTCAGCCATACAAGCCGTGATGCGCGGGGATGTCTATGTCCATCCATCCATGACAAGGGCACTGCTGGACAACATGGTCTCCGGCAGCCAGCCGCCTGACACCGACGACGATAGCTGGTCGGCGCTCAGCGAACGGGAACAAGAAGTGCTGCAGTTGGTGGCGCTGGGGCATACCAGCAAGGAAATTGCCGACCAACTGGCGCTGAGTGTGAAAACGGTGGATACCTACCGCAGCCGGGGCATGGAAAAGTTGGGGCTGCACAGCCGGGCGGCATTGGTTCGTTTTGCGTTGAAAAATAATTTACTAGACCCGTAATCCGCCAGTATCCGTAACCCGAAGTCCATATACCGTTTTCCGACGAAGTTACCAGAGGTAGAACACACGGATTACGGAGTACGGATTACGTGTAATAGCCAGTTGTTAAGCTGAGAGGCTGACTGGCTGAATGCTTCCTAATTAGAGGTAGAAGATTATGATTTTGGACAAAAGACAACGGCCGTTACGCGACCTGCGCATCTCTGTAACAGACAAATGCAACTACCGCTGCACCTACTGCATGCCTGCCGACGTTTTTGGCGAAAGCTACCGCTTTTTGGCCAATGACGAAGTGCTGACCTTTACCGAAATTGAACGGACAGCACGCCTGTTTGTGCAGTTGGGGGTCACCAAAATACGGCTCACCGGCGGCGAACCCCTCATTCGCCCCAACATTGAAAACCTTATCAGCCGGTTGGCGGCCATTCCCGGTGTGGAAGATTTGGCATTGACGACCAACGGTACATTTTTGGCAGAAAAAGCCCACGCCCTCAAACAAGCCGGACTGCACCGCCTGACCATCAGCCTGGATTCTCTGGACGAAGAGATTTACGCCGCCATGAACGGCCGTCGCGGAACCGTGCAGCAAATCATGGCAGGCATCCGGCAAGCCGAAGCCGCCGGATTCCACCCCATCAAGCTCAACTGCGTGGTCAAACGCGGCGTTAACGACCACACCATTGTAGACCTCGCCCGCCACTTCAAAGGCACAGGCCACATCGTGCGCTACATTGAATATATGGACGCGGGCAGTATGAACGGCTGGCGCATGGACGATGTTGTTCCGGCCAGCGAAATCATTCAAAAAATTGATGCCGTCATGCCGCTGGAACCGATTGCGCCCAACTACACCGGCGAAGTCGCCCGGCGCTACCGCTATGTGGACGGCGGCGGTGAAATTGGGGTAGTCACTTCTGTTTCACGGCCGTTTTGTGGGGATTGCAGCCGCATTCGGGTAACGGCCGCCGGGGAACTGTACACCTGTCTCTTTGGCGAACAACGTCTTGATTTGCGCCAACTGCTGCGCACAGAGGCAGATGATGCCATTTTGCGGCAAAAACTGACCCAAATCTGGCACTTCCGTGACGACCGGTACTCGGAAATCAGAACCGCCGACACAAACCGGCCAGCGCGTCGCGCTGAAATGGTTCGCATCGGCGGTTGAGGTGGTTTGGGTGCAATAGGTTTTGTTTACCGGCCCCTCATTCACAATTCACCATTCACCGTTCACCGTTTACAATTCGAAACGGCCGTTACCTTAACAGGTTAACAAATAAACCATGCCGGAAAGTTAGGGTTGAGCCGGTCAGGTTGTTTATGCTACAATCCCTTTACACATATTGTTCGATAAGGAGTGGTAAAGCATGCAAACAGCAACTATTTCTTCCAAATACCAGGTGGTTATTCCCCGCCACATACGAGAACAGTTCAACCTGAAACCGGGGGACAAAATCATGTTCATCCCCTACAACCAGACATTGCGCGTGGTAATTGTGCCCCCCATCGAACAGGCACAGGGCATGTTGGCCGATATTGACACCGACCCTCAGCGAGAAAAGGATGAGCGTGAGTTATGAACCTGGTAGACTCTTCCGGCTGGCTGTCTTACTTTGCCAATGACAGCAATGCCCACCATTTTGCGCCGGTCATTCAGGCCACAGACCAACTGCTTGTGCCTACGATTTGCATTTATGAGGTGTTTAAGCGTGTTTTGGCGCAGCGAGGGGAAGAGGCGGCTTTGCAGGTAACGGCCGTTATGTCCCTGGGAACCGTTACCGAATTAACGCAGGAGATTGCCATTAACGCGGCGCAAATTTCCCTGACCCATAAACTGGCTATGGCAGACAGCATTATTTTGGCGACTGCCCGCCTTAGCAAAGCAACGCTTTGGACACAGGACGCAGACTTTGCCGGGATTGAGGGGGTGCGGTACGTGCCGAAAGGGTGAACGGCCGTATTGTAATGACAAATTACGAATTACAAGGGATGAAAGAAAAATCTTTATACCATCTCCACATAACCCAACATTCTACCCAAGCTGCTTGCTGATTTCGATAGTGGTCGGGAACGGAATGGTTATCCCTTCCTTTGCAAAAGCGTCAAGTACCGCCTGATGCAGCTCATTCTTTACCTTGGGGATTAACGACGGATCCGCAACCCACATATATAGCTGATAATCAATACTGAAATCGCCAAATTTCTCAAGCTGCACATCAGGTGCTGGGGTCTGCATAATATGCGGGCAGGCAATGGCAATATCCAGCAGCGTCTTCATCACATGCCGGTGATCGTCATCATAGCTGGCACTAATCGGCAGCTTTAGCCGTAAGTGGCGGCTCTTACCCGTATAGGTGGTAAATGGAGAAGTCACAAACTCAGTATTGGGGATGATCATCTCGATATTGTCAAAGGTACGCAAACGGATTGAACGGATGGTTATCATTTCGATGATGCCGAGGATGCCATTATGTTCGATGATATCGCCAGGATTAATTGTGCGTTCAAACAGCAGCAAGATACCGCTAACAAAGTTGCTCAAAATGGTGCTTAAGGCAAAGCCAACGCCAACTGAAAGCCCACCTGAGATAGCGGCAATGGTCGTTGTATTGAAATTGAGGCGAAATAGAACATAGGCAAGGCCGACAATGATGAGAAGATAACGTATGAGCGTCAACATCGCTTGCGTGCTGCCTTCTTCAGCGCCACCATAACGAGTTGCCAGGTAAAGAATGCCCTGCCCCAACGCATTGATGCCTACAATCCACAAATAAAAACCGGCTGTAATCAAAAAAAGAGCGGATAGGGTAACGGTATTGTCAAACATGGTGAAAACGGCCGTATTGCCCAGCCGCCCCTTGCCAAACAATATGTTCAAAAGCTGCACGCCGATAATGACGATGAGCAGCGGGATAATCAGACTCCTTTGATACCGTTGGATGCCATCCGCATCGCCTATGGTATAGGCAGCGGCCAGCACCACCTTCAACGCCAAATAGAGATAAACAATGCCCAATAGAGCGTCAACCAGGGCAGTACGCGCGCCCAACCCGGCTAAAATCGCCTTTGCCAGTTGGATGAAAACCAGAGTCAGAATACCGGACGACAGTTGAATGACAAAATGATAGAGGAGCTTTTTGCCAAAAGCCTCCCCTTCCGCCCAATTTTGATAACGGGCGCGCCATTGCCTCTGTGCAATTCGCCCCAGAGCAGCCGCCACAACAAGCGACACAACAACGGCCGTCAATTGCAGTTGGATACTAGGCCGCCCCAAAAGTGCTAACAATTCGGTGCGAATTTGAGACCACAGGAGAAAAACATTCTGATCATCCATTGTTACTGTCCATCCTCACCACGATTGACGGCGGTTACAATAAGCCGTGCCCCTTCCCTGGGCATGATGAGACCCCCCAACACCTGTTGGTAAATTGGGTCCCCCGCAACAATCAGGCGATTGATCAAATCATCTTGCCGCGTTGTGGGGACAACGGCCGTTTGATGCTGCTGCAAAATCATACTCACACGCGGGAACAGAGTTGGATTCAGGCTCACATTCCGGTTCACCGGCGCCCGCCCCGACGTTGTTCGCGCCAGCTTGCGCTGCTGCGCCGCATTGCTCATAAAGTTGATCAACAGCGCCGCCGCCTCCTCTTGCGCCGAGGCACTGTTCACCACCATCAACTCAACCGTGGAAAAAGGCCGCGCTTCGGGAAAACCCGGTATGGTTGCCAGGCCAACCTGCTCACTGCCAAGCCGTTCCTCCAAAGAAGCCAGTTCAAGCGAATCCGTCACCAGCAAAGCAATGTCCCCTTGGGCAAAACTATCCACCAATGCACGAATATCCGGTGATAAAACCGCCCCCGGCGTCTGCTGAAAAGCGGCCAACCAATCCAGCCAGTCAGAAAGAGCATCTTCACTGTCGCTGGACAGTTCATCTCCCGCAAGAACTGACCCGCCCAAACCGGTAATGCCCCAATAGCTGCTGTAAAAGGTAGTTGGCAGCCCCACCTTCACCCCAGCTTCGCTGACAGCTTGCAGCGCCGCAAAGCTGTCCGGCGGCTGCTCAATAAGCGACCGGTTGTAAAACAAAACACTCACATAAGCATCGAGCGGCACACCCACGCGGACATCGTCGCCGCGTTGGGCTGATTGCAACGTCGCCGGGTCAAAGACAGTCCAATCAATATCCACCTCATTGAGATTGACGACGAGGCCATTTTGATAAAGCAGGTGAGCAAACACACTTTCCAGCCCAATGAGAACATCCGGCCCCAGCCCAGCCCGCGATGCCTGGGCGTACTCATCCAGCACAGTTTTGTAATCCTTGCGCTCAACCGATATGTGGATGTTGGGGTAAAGCTGCTGAAAATCGGCCAGCGTCTGCTCAATGATGGGCGCTTCCGCCTCGCTCCATGTGTGCCAGACAATCAAATGGCCTGTAGCGGTAGGGGGAGAAGCACAGGCAGCCAACCCCAGGCACAAAATGGCGCAGCCCAGCAAAATTTCCAACCGGCGTAAAGAAAAGCGCATCACAATTAACAAGGGTTCACCCTCTATTTTTTGGATTCTATTAAGTCGACTGCAGAGCGAACCGTTGTCAGGTCAGCTATCTCTTCATCGGTCAGTTGGATGGCAAATGCCTTTTCGAAGGCCTCAGCCAAACGCGCCATTTGATCATCATTGGCATTCAGGTCTCTCCGAAAATCGGCATCTTCCACAACATCTGATTCTGGTACGTCCAAAGTTTCTGCTGTGATTGACTGAACTTCAGCCAGTACATCTACACCACCGCGACGCGGCGGCGCCTGGTCTGACATGGCTACCTGCTCTGCCTGCCCGCCGCACGCTGACAGGATAGCGGCAATGAAGAGTAAGGCGGCAAGCCAAAACAACCTTTTCTTTGGGGGTGCAAATGTGGGATTATTTTGAATCATGTTATGCCTCCGTTGAGAATTATGTTTTATCAAGCTTTCAACTTCTTCGAGTAGTTAAAAGCCTGGAAAATTTCTAAGGTATCGTGGCACATTGGGTTGGCGACCCTGTGATTGGATATTCAAGCAACGTGTTACCGTTTGAATCTTTAACCACCCAATTGTGTCCCACGTATGTCTCCTGATCACGTGCTTCTCCAGGATTGAGGCTGCCATACTGTACTAATTCGCCCAAGGCATCCTTCCAATACAGATTTACAACAGAAGCGTTGGAGTTGATGAATCGAACCCTAACGTCCGCTTCTGATGGTGCGGGGATATTAGCACATGAACGAGGAATTGCTATTTGCTGAGGGGTATCAACTTGCTCGATGAAGGCGCTTACCTGATCATCGGTCAGCCCTTGATTGTCAAGGAACGTAGGCAGTCCTTCATCATCAGGTTCGTTGATAAATGCCCACTCATCCAGGACTTCCTGGACAGCCTCTTCGTCTGCTATTGCTGCTTCAACGGCCGTTTCCCCTTCAACCGTCAGCCCTAAATCATCGAGCAGGGCGTTTGTTTCGTCTGGGCCAAGACGTAACCCAGCCATAAAACGGCCGATTTCTGCTGGCGGCAGATTCAAGTTGGTTAGCGTAGCAGCCAAATCATCCGGCTGCAAATCCGGCAATTTCAGATACGCCGCTCCAAGTTCTCTGCCTGATAAATTCAAGGTGGGCAAGACCGCTGCCACAGCTTCGGTTTGGGCATCGTCCAGGTAAGGCACAACGTTTTGCAAGCTCTTCACAATGCTGCCCGCCGAACCCAATGCCGCCAGAATGTCGGCTACCGGCTGGTTGTCGAGCATCGAGCTGGATTCAAAAGTCCCGTCGCCGTCTTCGTCTATCAGGAGAGTCATCGGGCCGAAACCGTCCCAGTTGTCGAGGTCCAGGGCTTGCAAACCGCCGACTGAAATAGTCGCTCCGGCGTTAGCGAAAACCGCTTCCCCATCGGACGTTAGTTGAGCGACGATGATCGTCAAGTCGGCGTCCGCCAGACCATCGCTGATAAACTGCAAATCTCCGTTGGTCGCGTCGGCCATAACTGCCAGATTTTGCCCATTGTCAAATGCAAGACCGGCCATTTGCACGGCGTATGTCGTGCCATTTTGGGTAAATGCGAATTCGATGAACGGCCGTTGCTCCCCCCCGGCGATAAATTCAACTTGCCGGGTTGCCGGGTCAAAGTTAAGCTGCTCAATTTGTTCCGGCTGTGCAACTAATCCATCCACAACAACAGAGAAAGCGGGGTTGGCCACGGATATCGTCGTTGGTTCGTCCGCCAGGCTGCCCTGCGCCTGCAATGTGAAAAGTTCATCGGCAGAAAACAGCATAATCGGCTGAAGACGGCTGTATAACTCACCGCGCACCGGCAAAAATCTGCCGCCCGTTATCGTGTTCACCAGACTGCCACCCAATTGACCTATTTGACCGCTCGCCGAATCAACTAACGCAGTCACTTCACCTACGAGCGTAACAACCGAAAAACCGCTAGCATCGGATGCCACTGGACACAGTTCGGCAAAATTGGCCGGGCATGCCAGCGGCTCGTTATAGGCGGAGATTGGAATGAAGGAAAGGGATGTTGTTTCCGCGTCGCCCCGGTAGTTACCAATGGGCTGGTCGGGGTTAACAGCGCCTTCGGCATAGAACCAGGTGTCGGCATTGGTATCCACAACAATCACGGGAGATTCGCCCGGCCGATTGTTGTCGTAGACCATAATATGGTAAATGCCATCCCCCTGATCAACGACGTCGTAGCCTAAAACAGAATGACCGTTACGGCCGTATTCGGGATAGTAGATGCCGATGTCGGCCGGCTCGTCGAGCGCCAACAACGCTTCTACAATTTCAGTTGGTGTTTTACCCTTAACTTCTTGTGCCCATACATTGCTGGCATAGTAGGAAGCATAGGATTGTGAGATTGTGCGCAAAACCGGCGCTTCCGGCGGCAGCTCAAAGGTGATATTAGCCCCCAAGTCGTTCACGGGGAGAATATCGTAATAGATGCGGCCACTGGCAACGGTAAAGCCAACGCAGTGCCCTACCTCATTCATTGTCTCATTCATCTCATCAATCCAGGCGATGACTTTAGGGTCAGGAATACAGGTCTCGCCATCCAGGCGGGTACAAACCACGTCGCCAAACATGGCCCGCGCTTCGGCAACGGTCAGGTCGCCTTCTGGATAACGGCTGGTGTAGTTACGAAACTGGAAACCGTCCTGGTCGGGGATGAAGGGCGTGTCTGGTTTAGGGAGGGATGTGTTCGCTTCCGTTGCGGCCGTTTCTGTTGCACCAGTAAATGTGCTGAACGCCAGAAAACCGCCTGCCACCAAAACAACAAGCAGGAGGATTGCGAGGATTATTTTCTTCCACATGGGTTCTACTTTGGAATCCTCTGTTTGCCAATAGTTCTCAATCAGCGCCGCTTCTGCCTCATTCGTCCAAAAGCCGTCTTCATCCAGTT
>CAZRIB010000144.1:0-8913 GCA_964600035.1 uncultured Ardenticatenaceae bacterium
TAAAGTTCATTCAAATATGTTGTTTTATGTTAATTTAGCTGCAAAAGTCGAGTGATAATTTGGAGATTGGAGATTGGAGATTTGTGGCCTCTGTCAAAACAGTTCTTCTTGCAAAAGCTGCCGTGTTGTTTGCACGTCGCGGGCAATTTGGGCTTTCAGGGCATCGAGGCTGTCGAATTTCTTTTCTGGCCGCACGCGGTGGTAGAAGTGCAGCCGCAGGGTACGGCCGTATAAATCTCCGCTAAAGTCCAGCAAATGCGGCTCTACAACAACGGAACGGCCGTCAACAGTGGGGCGTGTGCCGATATTGGTGGCCGCCATAAACGTTTTGCCATCCACAACGGCAGCCGTGGCATACACACCGTTGGCAGGCAAAAGCAGCTCTTCCCAAACAGAGAGGTTCGCAGTGGGAAAGCCAATCGTTCGCCCGCGCTGATCCCCTTTTACCACCACGCCTTCCAAATGATACGGCCGTCCCAAACAGCCATTCACCGTCTCCATATTACCCTCGGCCATTGCCCGCCGAATGCGGCTGCTGCTGACACGCTTATCTTTGTACAGCGTCAAGGCATCTACCAACTCCACCGTATAGCCCAAAGAACGGCCTAATTTACGCAGGTAAGGAATATCGCCTTCACGCTGGTAGCCCAGCGCAAAATTACCGCCCCAAAGCTGGCGCAAATCCAGATATGTGACCAACTGCTGCATAAAATCGGCGGCACGGGTGTGCTGTACCGTTTCATCAAAGGGATGGGTAATGATGAGGTCTACGCCTTGCTGTGCCAGCAGCTCAATTCTGTCTGCCAGGGTGGTGATGTAGTAACGGCCGGTTTGTCCGGCTACAACACGCTTTGGATGGGGGAAAAAGGTTAAAACGGCCGTTCTCACGTTATCTTGCCGGGCACGGGCAATCATGGCTTGCAGCAGTGCCTGGTGGCCTTTGTGAACGCCATCAAAAGAGCCAACAGCCAGGTACGTGGGCTGGCGGTCAGGAGCTTCTTGCAGTGTGTGAATGTGGATGGGTGCTGTCATCATGGATTTATTCATCCGGGAACATTTTTTTGGGTTTCCATTGGTCTTCTTTTGCTGTCACAATGCCCAGAAAACGGCCGTCTGCACTGTAGGCCCGGGCAATTTGGCCTGTGGCAAGCTGTGTGCTTTGGGGAATGGCCTGCCCCAACAACAAACTGGCTGCTTCTTCAGGGGTTGTTTCAAAACGGGGTAGATGGGAAACGGCCGTGTCCAATGGCAGCAAATGCGTTTGCCAGTTTTCGGCCGTGAGCGCGCCCAGCGGCACAGCCTGTTCCACCAAAAAATCGCCAACGGCCGTTCGCCGCAGCGCCGTTAAATGACCGCCGCAGCCCAACGCTTCGCCCAAATCATGCGCCAGCGACCGAATGTACGTGCCGCTAGAGCATTGCACATCCAGCACCACATCAGGCAGGTTCATCCCCAACAGCGTCAGCGCGTAAATGGTCACCGGGCGGGGTTCTACTGCCACGTCTATGCCTTTACGTGCCAATTTGTACAAAGGCTGGCCGTCTCGTTTAATGGCAGAGTAAGCGGGCGGTTTTTGCAAAATATCGCCGCGAAAATTAACCAGCGTTTCTTCAATTTGGTCTGGCGTGATGTGGGTAAACGGCCGTTCCGCTACCACCTCCGTTTCAGCATCATAAGACAAAGTAGACTGCCCCAGCCGCACCACAGCGCGGTAACGCTTAGGCAGCCCTTGGGCATATTCCAGCAGCCGTGCCGCCCGCCCCACCGCCACCACAAGCAAGCCCGTGGCAAGCGGGTCTAACGTGCCTGCATGCCCAATACGTCGTATGCCCGTCACCCGGCGCAGTTGACGAATGACATCATGCGAGGAGGCACCAGACGGTTTATCTACCAGTAGGAAACCAATCATTAGTCAAAGGTTTGCGCCAATGCCGCTCTTTGTGCCTGAATGGCTTCTTTGCTTTTGTCAATAACCAGGGAAACGGCCGTGTCCAATGGCCCTTTCACCGTGCAGCCAGAGGCCAACGCATGGCCGCCCCCGCCAAGAGAAGCCGCCAGTTCTGCCACACTAAACGGTGGCCGGCAGCGAAAGCCAACCCGCACAGATCCATCGTCCATTTCCAGCAAGACCGCACTCATCGCCACATCCTCCACATCGGCCAGCAAATTGACCAGCCCGTGGCTGCTGTCGCCCACATGCCCGATTTCCCGCAGCTTTTCTTTGGAAATGGCAACCCACAAAACGCCGTCATCCAGTTTCATTTCATTTAGTCCAATCTGCCACAGGCGAATGGTAGACATCGGCTTCAGGTTCAGCATTTTCATAGTAATGGTTGCCAAATCGCCACCGGCATCCATCAAAGCCCCGGCAACTTTCATGGTGTAGGGAGTTACGCCCACTGTTCTAAAGCCAAGTGTGTCTGTCACCACGCCGGTAAGCAGGCTGGTTGCTATCCCGGATGTTATGTCAAACGAAAGTGCTTCAAACAAGCCAAATAACATTTCGGCGGTTGATGTGGCACGGCCGTTTACAAAATTGATGTCTGCAAAATTGGTGTTGGTAATGTGATGATCAATGTTGATGCTCTGGGGAATGGTGTGCAAAAGCATTCCAAACCGGTTCCCCATCCGGAATTCATCCCCGCAATCCAGCGCAATGACCAAATCAAAATCGGCCGTTTCATCAGGAAAAGCCACCACCTTCTCAATGGTGGGAATAAACCCAAACCGATTGGCAATATAATCATCACACATCATTACCACATGCTTGTTCACATTACTCAAGGCCTGCCCCATTGCTGTCAGAGACCCCAACGCATCTCCGTCTGGCCCAACATGCGTCACAAGCAAAATAGAGCGAGCAGCTTGAATAGCTTCCTTAATGGCATCAATGCTCGAGGCTGTCATGATAAATCCTTTTTTCGTAACCGTTTCAGTCAATATCTCAATACACACCAAAGCCAGAGCGTTTATAACAACGGCTCTGGCTCTGGAAAATTCACTTCAGACAAATGGCAAATCACTCAGATTTCACCCGCATCATCCTCAGCCGGTGGAATCTCCAGATTTTCAAGTATTTGGTCAACTTCTGCTGCATATGCCAGTGAAAAATCCCAATGAAAATGTAGTTGGGGTATGGAACGGATGCGCATCCGGGCCGCCAACTCCTTACGCAGGAAGCCAGTCGCTTTTGTCAGGGCTTGTTCCACGTCAGCTTGCACAGATTCATTGCCCAAGGCATTCACATACACATTGGCATGTTGAAGTTCCCGATCAATCATCACCTGCGTAACAGTCAGCCCCTGCAGCCGGGGATCCTGCATATGCCGTTGAAACAGCTCGCTAAGGATGATTTGTATTTGTTCAGCCGTTCTTTGCTGGCGAATTTTGCTCATCTTTGTGGTTTACTCCTCTACACGTTGTGTCACAAAGAATTCCAGAATGTCACCTTTTTCAAAATTGTTCCAACCAGCCACGCTCACACCAAACTCAAACCCTGCACGAACAGAGCGTACATTTTCTTGCAGATGTTTCAAACTTGACACTTCGCCTTCATAAACCAGAGAGGTATTACGAATGACACGTACTTTGGCATTCCGTCGGGCTTCACCGGCACGCATGTAGCAGCCAGCCACTGTCCCGACTGATTTGATGTGGAAAATTTCCCGGACTTCTGCACGTCCAATCAACACATCTTCGTATGTCGGCTCCAGCAAGCCTTTCATGGCTTTTTCTACATCTTCAATCAGCTTGTAGATGATGGAGTAGTAGTTAATTTCTACGCCTTCGTTGATGGCGGCATTACGGGCAATGGGGTCAGCTTCGACATTGAAACCTAAAATAATGGCGTCGGATGCCGATGCCAGCATGACGTCGTTTTCTGTAATATTGCCTGTACCGGCCAGCAAGATGTCAATCTTTACTTCGTCGTTGCTCAATTTTTCCAGGGAGTTGACGATGGGTTCTAATGACCCCTGGACGTCAGCTTTAACAATGAGATTGAGCGATTTGGTTTCGCCTTGCTGGAGGCGGGCAAAGAAGTCGTCGAGTGTTGGCTTGGCTCGTGTGGTTGGCGCTGTGCGCATTTTTTCTTGCATTTCAGCCACAATTTTGCGGGCTTCTTTTTCGCTTTTTACAGTTTTAAATTGGTCGCCAGCTTCAGGCATACCGTTCAGGCCGGAAACAGAAACGGGTGTGGATGGGCCTGCTTCTTTGATGGGTTTGCCGCGGAAGTCGAACATGGCTTTGATACGGCCGTAATGCTCACCTACCAGCAGCGTATCCCCTTTGCGCAATGTCCCATTCTGCACCAAGACAGTCGTCATGATACCGCGCCCTCTTTCCTTGCGGGCTTCCAGCACTGTACCAGATGCTGAGGCTTTGGGATTTGCCCGTGGATTTAGATCTTCCTGAAGCAGCAAAATGGCTTCCAGTAAATCTTCAATTCCCAATTTCTCTTTTGCTGAAACCGGAATAACCATTGTGTCGCCATCCCATTCATCGGGAACAAGGCCATTTTCGGCCAACTGTTGTTTTACCCGGTCTGGGCGGGCTGTGGGCAAGTCAATCTTGTTCATTGCCACGATAATGGGCACGCCGGCCGCTTTGGCATGGTCAATGGCTTCTTTGGTTTGGGGCATTACGCCGTCGTCAGCGGCCACGACGAGGATGGCGATGTCGGTGGCACGTGCACCACGAGCACGCATGGCTGTAAAGGCTTCGTGACCGGGTGTGTCCAGGAAGGTGATTAAACGGCCGTCATGCTCTGCCTGGTACGCCCCAATGTGCTGGGTAATACCGCCTGCTTCGCCAGACTGCACATTGGTTTGACGAATCACGTCCAGCAAGGAAGTTTTGCCATGATCAACATGCCCCAGCATGGTGACAATGGGCGGGCGCGGCTGGAGATCGGACTCTTTTTCAGAAGCCAGCACCTTTTTCCATGCCGGACGATCAACATCTTCTTCCTCTTCTTCAACGTGTACTTCTGGCGCAACAACTTCAAAGCCTAACTCTTCAGCAACAATGGAAGCGGTATCAAAGTCAATTTCCTGGTTGATGTTGGCCATAATGCCGTTGCTCATCAACTCTTTGATGACATTAATTGGGCTAACGCCCATTAAATCGGCCAGGTTTCGTACGGTAATAAATTCAGGGACTTCTATTTGGTTCTTGGTTTTTGTATCTGCCATCTATAACTCTTCCTTCCACTGTCTACGCTTCGCTGTTCTGGTCTGATGCAAACGGCCGTTCCGCCCAAATTGCATCCAGATCACCTTGCGACAATTCTGTTTTTAGGGTGCTGGCAAGAATACCGGGTTTGGATACGGCCGTTTGCCAGCAAGCTTCCTTTTTACAAAGGTACGCACCGCGTCCATTTTGTTTACCCGTTCTGTCAACCACAATTGGCCCTTCCGGCGTCCTCACAATACGCACCAACAACCGCTTATCCATCTTCTCACGGCACACCACACAGCTGCGCAGTGGGATATGCTTTTGGCGGGTTGGTTTCTGCTTACTTTTCGCCATCGTCCAAACTCGTAATATACCTCAAAAAAAGCATAAACCGTAAGCCGTTATCCACTCAAAATACGGAACACGGCTTACGGAAATATGGATAATGAATGTATGTAAACCACAAAAAGGAATTTGACATCAAGACCGTCATTCCTTTGTCGTTTACTCAGGGAAAACGGTAGAGCCGCTGTCTTTCTAATTCAAATTACTCTCCCGTTTTCACCTAAAACTGAATGATTAAGGATTGATGATAAAGGCCTGTTACCGCGTCCCACAAAACCGTTTACAACATACGGCTCATGGCACACGGTTTACGGGCACTAAAATTCCTCATCCAAATCTTCAATATCAAACTCTTCCCAATCAGGACGCTTGCGGCTGCCCTTACGTTTACGACGAACGACAACTTCGCCAGCATCCTCATCAAAAATCAACTGACGGCCTTTTCGTGGGCGACGGCCCTTCGATTCGACCTCTTCTTCCGGTTCTTCGTCCGGAGCAACAACCACAATCTTGGGCTGCTTCTTTTTCTTCTTGGGCTGCTTCTTTGCCGGCTTCACAACATCTACCAAAGACTTGGACAAATCTTCCAAATCCAGACCCAAATCTTCTTCGGGTTCTGCCTCGGTATCTTCAACGGCTTCAGCCACCAATTCGTCAGCTTCTTCAGGTTCTTCAACTGGCTCAGGTTCGGGTTCGGCCGTTTCTTCCACAACTGCTTCAACCGGTTCAGCTTCTTCAGCAGCCGCCTCAACAGCCTCAACAGCTTCTTCAACAGGTTCGGCCGTTTCCTCTTCCACCGCTTCCTCTTCAAGCGGATGAGCTGCCAAATAATCGGCCGTCATCTTCTTCAACGTCTCCAGAGAGCTTTCACCAAACCCCCGGAAATTCAAGAAAACCTCATCACCCAGCATCAAATGTTGAAGCACAGCACCAACCGTATCAATCTCATTATCCAGCAGTAAATTATGAATACGGCCGGGTAAATCCAACTCATCCAGCGGCAAATCCCACGCCTTGGCAGGCACAGCCTTACGCGCTTCAGCCCGCAGCTTACGCAGCTCGTCAAACTCAGCCGCCCGCGAAGCCACAATACGGCCTTCCACACCCATAATCAGCCGATCCAAAACCAGATAATCCTCTGCTGTAATCGGCCGTCCAGCTTCCTTCTTTGCCAAAACCTGCTTCACCTGCTCAATCAGTTCCGCATTTTCAGCCACACTCTTATCCACACGCGGATCGTCCAGCCGGTTCAGTGAATCCTGAGCCGCTTCCGTTAAGCTCTTGATGTCAATACGCCAGCCAGTCAGCTTGGCCGCCAACCGGGCGTTTTGCCCTTCACGGCCAATCGCCAGCGACAATTGATCATCAGGCACAATAACAATCGCCGTTTTCCCTTCTACAGGATGCTCTTCCAGGAATACATGAGAAACACGCGCCGGACTCAACGCCTTGGCAATAAATGTGCGCTGGTCGGGGTCCCATTCAATCACATCAATCTTTTCATCATTCAGCTCACGCACAATGCTCTGAATACGAACCCCACGCATACCTACACAAGCCCCAACCGGGTCCACACCCGGCTGCAAAGCCTGCACAGCCACTTTGGAACGCTGCCCTGCCTCACGCGCAATCGACTTGATGTCAACCTGCCCGTTATAAATTTCCGGCACTTCCAGCTCCAACAGACGGCGCAGCAAGTTGCGATGATTCCGGCTTACAAAAATTTGTGGGCCGCGATTGGTACGCCGTACCTCCAACACATACACACGAATCTTGTCATGTGGACGATAACGTTCACCAGGGACTTGTTGGCTTTTGGGCATAATCGCTTCTGTCCGTCCCAAACCAATGGTGATGTGCTGCCCGCTTACACTTTGTACTGTGCCATTCACCAATTCGCCTTCGCGGTCAGAAAAATCTTCATACAACTGTTCGCGTTCTGCTTCACGCACGCGCTGCAGCAAGACTTGTTTGGCTGTTTGGGCGGCAATACGGCCGAAATTGGCTGTGGTGCTGTCTACCATAACCAAATCCCCAATTTGGGCATCTGGATACCCTTGCCGCCGGGCAACAGACAAAAGCACCTCGGTGCGATTGTCCACGATGTTATCAACCACTTCCTTTTCGGCATAAATCGTTGGTTCACCAGTTCGTGGATCAATTTCCACCTTCACTGCCTGTGTATTGCTCACATTCATATCGCGGCGATAGGCAGAAACCAATGCCGTTTTCAGTGCTTCAAACACTTCTTCTTTTGGCAAACCTCTTGATTCGCATATTTCGTTGAAGGCTAAAAGAAATTCACTTTTCATGTATCCTTATCCTGTTTCCTGCGTTTTTGATTGGCCAGCTTGTATTTTTAGCCAAGAAAACAAAAAAGTGGGAAAGCCCACTTTTCGCCAAAAACGTATCTAACTCAGTGACGATAGTATAGCATACCCATCTTTAATGAGCAATTTTTAGACCTTTATTTCTTTCCTTTTAATGGTAAGGTTTTCACTGGTAAGTTGTGCAGGTTACAAGTTACACATACACTTATACATTCAGGATGAGGCATTGTGAGTTTTCTGCCTGGCCGAGATGCTATTCGCAATGACATTTGTCTTCAAAAAGCGGGAATCCGGTCACTTGGCAACGGCCGTTCACCTTGAATAATTGGCACCTTGCAAAAAACTTACAGATTCATAAGAAACCATATTCATGACCATCACATTAGCTGAACAATTTTCCGAAAAACTACCAACCCAAATCCCCATCGTCGTCATCGACACCGAAACAACGGGCCTCCATCCCGGCCTGGGTCACCGCATTGTCGAAATTGGGGCTGTCCGCCTGGAAAATTGGCAAATTACCGGCCAATTTGACCAGCAGCTATTCCCGGAACGCCACATGGACAGCGCCGCTACCAAAATAAACGGCATTACGGATGACGACTTGATAGGCATGCCCCTGTTTGCCGACATTTTGCCCGAACTGCTTACCCTGATGGAAGGTGCACTTTTAGTCGCCCACAATGCCCATTTTGATGCCACATTTTTAGCCATGGAGATGTTTATTAGCGGCTATCAATCCTCTCATCCCACCTTGCTGCTGCCCAACCCCTGGCTGTGTACGCTGCAGTTGGCAAGGCGGCTGTTTTACTTTGACAGCAACAGCCTGGGATCATTGGCGCGCCATTTTCGTGTGCGCACAGGCACAACACACAGGGCCATTCATGATGTGTACACAACCGTTGAGGTGCTAAAACGCATGCTGGCCGAACTATCCCGGCAAAATTTACGTACCGTTGGCGATTTGCTTCATGCACAAGGCCCCCCTATTTATGCGCCGCCTCCCCCCGCACCTTTGTATGTACCGGAACCCATCGCGCAGGCAGTAAATAATGGCCAAAGC
>CAZRIB010000145.1:0-8905 GCA_964600035.1 uncultured Ardenticatenaceae bacterium
ATCCTAAAGAGCCCAATGATTTAGGCTTTATGATTGAAGACCAATAAGCATTCAGCCAGTCAGCCAGACAGCAAACCACTTTAATCTTCAATCATTATTCTTTAATCATCCACCTTCGCCGCCAACTCCATCAACTTCTGAATTCGTGGCAGCATCGCCGCCGGATTTGGATGCAGCCCCTCTTGCATGAGCGCACTTTCATAAAGCTGCTCAATCGTCAAATTAATCACTTCCGAATCCGGCTTCTCGGCAATCAGGCGAGCAACACGCATCACCAATGGGTGGTTGCGGTTTACTTCCAAAATCTTCTTTGGCACTTCAAAGTCACGGCCAAGCAGCTTGTTCAACCGGGCCATTTCATGCCCTGCGGCATCTTTTGGCGAAACCAGCCGCACAGGGCTGTCCTTCAGCACCTTCGACTCGCGCACTTCCGTCACCCGCTCGCCCAAAGTCGTGACACAACGGCCAACAAACCGGTTAAAATCGGGGTCATCCAGTCGGGTTTCTGGTTCTTCTTCCTTCTTATCTGCATCCAGTTCCGGCAGTTCCAGCTCCGCATCATCAATACTGCGGAATTTCTTTTCTTTGTACGTATCCATCACCGGCGCAATGAGCGCATCCAATGGATCTACCCAGAACATTACTTCGATGTCACGCGCCTTAAACGGGTCTAAATGGGGGCTAAGGGCAGCCGCCTGCAAATCATCGGCCAGCACGTAGTAAATTTCTTTCTGGTCATCCCCCATATCGGCAATAATGTCATCTAACGCGCGCAGTTTGCCGTCGGACTTGGAGGTTTGGTAACGCAGGAAAGGCAGTACATCTTCTTTTGCCAATGGGTCAACAGCAATGGCTTCTTTGAAGATACGGCCGTACTCCGACCAAAACTGTTCATACTTCTCCGGACTGTCCGCAGCCAGCTTCTTCAACTCACGAAGCACACGCCCCTTAATCGTCTTTGCCAACTGCCGCATCAACCGGTTATTTTGCACCGTCTCCCGGCTCACATTCAGCGGCAAATCCTCAGAATCAACCACACCATCCACAAAATTCAGCCACTGCGGCAGCAAATCGGTGCAATACTCCTGAATCAGCACATTGTGAGAATAGAGCATGACACCCGGCTCTTTGCGGGCAGAAAGGAAACCACGCTCCCGCTTGGCAGGCACAAACAGCAGCGCCCGCACATTTACCGGTGCATCAGAGCTAAAATGAATCGTCAGCAGCGGGTCTTCAAAATCCATCGACATCTGCCGGTAAAAGTTTTTGTAATCCTCTTCATTTACTTCACTGGGCGACTTACGCCACAGGGAGGTTTGCTGGTTGGCCTGCTCCTCTCCCACATAGATGGGATAGCGCACAAAATCAGAATGTTTCTTGATGATCTGGCGCAGTTTCCACTCACTGGCAAATTCTTCCGCATCCTTTTTCAGTTGAATATGAATCTCCGTACCCCGGTCACGCTTTTCTGCCGGTTCAATGCGAAAACTTTCGCTGCCATCAGAAACCCAGGCCGCCGCTTCATCTTCCGGGCGGAAGCTGCGCGACACCACCCGCACTTCATCGGCCACCATGAAAACGGAATAGAACCCCACACCAAACTGGCCTATGACTTCGCTGGGGTCAATTTGGCCTTTTTCAATGGTTGCCAAAAATTCACGCGCACCAGATTGGGCAATGGTTCCCAAATTTTGCATCAGTTCATCTCTGTTCATGCCAATGCCGGTGTCTTTGATGATGATTTTCTTGGGTTCATCTTCGCCGACTTCCGGCACAGTAATGTGAATGGCCAGTTCGGCATCCTGGTCTAAAATTTCGCGGTTGGTCAGGGTTTCAAAATGGAGCCGCGTTAATGCATCGGACGCATTGGAGATGAGTTCACGCAGGAATATCTCGCGGTCTTTGTACAGTGAATGCACCAGTATTTTTAGCAGCTGCTTGACTTCTGTTTTGAATGTGTAGGCATTTTGCATTTCTTTTTCTTTTACTGTCATCGCTCTTCCTCTCTCGCAGTTGGTTTTCTTGTTTTGGCAAAGCATTGTCGGGCATTGAAATGCCCTGCTGCAAATTAGAAACCCGTTGAAACGGGTTAATAACGACTTTTTGTGGACGTTTTGGCTGTTTTAGTACGTTTTAACGTACTTTTGGTTATAGCCAATGGTTTCAATCGTTGGTGTGATTTAATTCGTAAAATTTGTGTCATTCGTGGCAGACTCTGTATCTGCTGAGTTTGCTGGTTACTGAATGCTGCATTTGGAACGGCCGTATCCTATCCCATAAGTGTTAGAGCCGCGTAAGATGAACCAATTAAAGATTGGTTAAATCCACCGGCTCCAATTCCGGGTTTTCGCACGCCTTTCGCCCAATTTTAGCCAGATCATACCACTCGCCATCTACCCGCACCCGCACCACATCCGCCGTAAAATCGGTGTTGGTTGCACTGTCATTCAGCAGCAGAGATGACCCCACGCCATAAATATCAGCCGGGACACTTAGTTTTTCAAAGCGGGTGATTTTTTCCGGGTTAAAGCCGCCTGTGACCACAATTTTGACGTTCCGGCAGTAACTTTTTGCCATTTCTTCCTGCTCCGGCGGCAGATTCCAGCTTTCCCAGGCGTGGTCTATAGCCTGGCGCACGTTAAAGACCAGCCGGGGTGTTACGCCCAAATCCAGCCGGGGGTCGCCCAGCGGGGGCACGTTTACATCGCGCATGGAGCCACTGGTGTCCAGCCGCACACCAAACAAGACGTATCGTTTGGCTTCTTCTTCGCGACCTTCTGCCATGAGACGGCCGTATTCGGCGAACATCGCTTCCATCACTTGCAAACTGTCTGTGATAGAGTCGTTGTTAAAGTCAACCAGGGCAATGCGGGGGACATCTGGCGGCACGTATTTGGCAAAAGCCATCATGGCAGCGGCCGTATCGCCAAAAAAGCAGGCAATGGCCGCATGGGCAACTGTGCCGCCGCCAGCACCACCCCACCAATCGCCCTGGGCATCGGTGGAAACAAACGGCCGTAACTGCCCCTTAAAGTCATAGTTAAATCGCGCCACAGCCACATCATAGGCATACCCGTCAGCCGCCTGTACCTCATGCAAATCAAACCGCGCCGGGAAAAACAGCACAGATTTGCCTCTGGCCGCCTTTAACACGTCGTAGACATTGGTGGCAATGCGGCTGCTGCGGCTGAGAATGCCCAGCATGGGTGTTTCCAACAAAGCAAAGTCGCGATACCGTCCTTGTATTTTGATGACGGGCTGCACTTGCAGTGGGTTGCCATGATATTCGGTAACTGCGCCATCGTGAACGGCCGTAACCCGCAGCCTGTCCCACGTAGATACCCATTTCCCTTGTTCATCAAAGTAGCCCGTGCAGTGACGCAGCATAGACAGCGCTTTGTCAACCCCAACAACAATGGTCTTGCCCGGCCGCCGGGTAAACAACTGCATTTCCACTTCAAGGTCGCCTACGTTTACCCCTTGCAGCGAGCGCCCCAGGAAACGGCCGTGCTGCCCCTGATACCCATGATTCTTCCCCACCCCTTCCAACATCAACAAAATATTGGCAAAATATTTATCAGAATACCAACCACGCCGCATCCGCTCCACATCCAGCTTAAAAACACGATTCGTCAGCCGTTCACCATTAAACAAAGTCATTTGTACCTGCCTTCTGGATAATGAATGAATGATTGATAGATTAATGATTAAAGATAGCATTTCAGCTTGTCAGCTAATAAGCTGCCCAGCTTCAATCTTTAATCTTCAATCTTCTCTAGTTTCCGCTAACTGGTATTTGACATTTTAGACAAATTATGCATATGTCAAATACGATTCTTATGTCAACTGAATGATACACTTTATGTATACTTAAACTATTTCAAAGTACTGGTTAAATTGACATAAATGCTTATATTTTTGGTGTGCACAATTTGGTTATTTTGTCAAACATGACTTAGCGGAAAGTAAAGATCTTCAATCTTTAATCTTTAATCCCCACCCATTCATCCATTAATCTCCGTCCTACTCCTGTATGTTGGTTCTTAAGATTGTGGTATTATCTTAACCGCAACGACTCGCTAACCCAAAAATTTTTTAGTAAGAGGAGATAATTATGCAGAAGAAGACCCTTTTGATCATGTTGATCATGCTGTTAGCGCTGGCCGCGTGTGGCGGCGGAGAAACGGTGGAACAAGCACCAGCCAGCGAACCCGCTGCGGTGGAACAAACAGACACCACCAGTGAAGATATGCCAGCCGAAGAACCGGCTGCTGAAGAGCCTGCCGCCGAGCAGCCAGCCGCTGAAGAGCCTGCTGCTGAACAGCCAGCCGCCGAAGAGCCTGCTGCTGAACAACCGGCTGCCGAAGAACCAGCCGCTGAAGAACCGGCTGCTGGCGGCTTGCAATTTGAAGGTGTCGATCCTGAAACAGGTCTGGTCATTAACCCAACAGAAGTTGCACCCGGGGACACCTTCATTGTACGCGGGAAAATCACCAGCATGAACCTGACTCCCCAAACCAGCCCTGAATTTTTAATTCAGGCCCCTAATGGCACGCGCTACCGCATGGACTCACAGGGCTTGCAGGATATTTATGTGGAAGATGGCACACAGCTTAAACCCCATGAATTTAGACAAGGAATGTGGGCACAAGCAACTGCCACATTAGCAGCAGATGCAGGTGCATCAGATATTTACTTTACCGATGACTTGGTGATTTTGCTTTACGAAGAGTAAACACCTAAAACAACATCCCAGGGGCGAACCACCGGGGTTCGCCCCTGACCGATGCCTGTTTTACGGTGATACAACAATTACTTGATTACCGGACACATTCCCCAACGTTTTTTCTACCCCGTCAGGCCAACGAACAATTAACTGCGACACCTGTGTATTGTCGCCCAAGCCAAAATGCAAACGGGTGTCTTCAGATGCCGCATAGCTGCTGCCTGCGTGATATTCTCGCACAAGCTGACGGCCGTCTGGCAGTACGGCCGTTACGCGCAGGCCAGGGTAAAAACCAGCCGCCGCCACTTCCAGCCAATGACCACCAGACTGGTCATTTTGCAGCAAGGCAAGCTGGCCAGCAATCGTATTCACCGCCACATCCAAATCGCCGTCATTATCAAAGTCGGCGGCGGCACTGCCACGAGCCAGCAAGGGGCCAACTTCCGCAAGGCCAACCAACTGCGTCCATTCCCTAAACAAACCGGGACGGCCGTTTGCCAATTGATTGCTGTAAAAACGCACCAGTTCCGGGTCACTTTCCAGATTCGTCACCGGAACACGGCCGTTTACAATCAACAAATCCTCATCACCATCCAGGTCAAAATCGGCAAAATGCACCCCCCAGCCCGTCATATCCATGCCCAGGCCCTGCAAACCAATGCGGAACGTGCTGTAACGAAAAGCCATCCCCCCCACATCATCCATCACATTACGATAAATCGCATTTTGTTCCGCTTCCCAATTTGTCACAACCATGTCCAGCAGCCCATTGCCATCCCAGTCCCCGCCAGCGATGCCCATACCACTGCCAGCATCGCCCACCGCCGCCGGGTCTGTCATATCCACAAAGCGAAAGCCCAGCGCATTATCCGCCGGTTCCCACTGATAAAGCCGGTTAGGCTGGCCGTCATTGGCAATGTACAAATCCAAATCACCGTCATTGTCAAAATCACTGAACAAAGCCCCCAAGCCGCGCTCCTCATGGGTTAGTCCGGCCATTTCTGTCACTTCAGCAAACGAAGCCAGCCCTGTAGCCGGGTCAATGCCTTGATTCAGGAATAGATGATCTGGCTGGCCAAAGTAATCTTGCGGAAATGCCCCAACCGGACTGGGCACTTTGTCTGCCAAATCAATGTAAGCCGCCACAAACAAATCGGGCAGGCCGTCATTATTGACATCGGCCGCGGCCGCAGCACTGCTCCACTCATCTGCCAATACGCCGGCCGCTTCTGCGCCTTCCACAAATGTGCCGTCTCCCTGGTTCCACAGGAGCGCATTCGCCCCGTCAGCCGTCACATAAATATCCAGCCAGCCGTCCAGATTAAAGTCGGCGGCCACGCAGCCATTGCCCCGCATAGACAAATTTGTGCCGCTGGCGGCAGAAATGTCCCGGAAACGGCCGTTTTCATTGTAAAAAAGCGCATTCTCCGGCAAACCACCTTGAGCCTGCCAATAATCCACCTCCGCCTCAGCGTAACTGTTCACCACATACAAATCCAGCCAGCCATCATTATCCACATCCAGCCAGCACAACCCGCCGCCCATCATTGCTGCCGGGTCCTCATAAATGGCCGTGCGAAACGCGCCATGCGTAAAGTCCAGCCCAACCGCCTGGGCTGCATTGACAAAGGACAAGGTAACAGCAGGCGATTCCGGTGTGGAATCGGAAACGGCCGTTTCTCCACCCTCATCAGCCGCCAGCCACCCCGCCACCGTATCCGCATCCGGCACAGGGTCCAAAGGCAGGCCGCTGGGCACAGACTCAGGAATAAACGCCCGCAAATCCATCGCCGCCGGGTCAGTCAACGCCTGTAAAAACGCCACCAAATCGGCCACATCCGCCTCACTCATCGGCATGCCATTACGCAGTTCCGGGGCAGCCGTCGGCCACTGCCGCGCCGGGTTAAACGGCCGATAACTGCTGTAAAACGCTGGTGGCACATGCGCCGCCGGGTCATAACTGCTGGCCGCCTCCCAAATGTTGGCATGATGGCGAACAGCCGCCGCCAGCGATGCATACGCCCCAGAGTGAAAGTATGGCGCAGTCAACGCCACATTGCGCAAAGACGGCGTGCGAAATGCATACTGGTCACGGGCATCAAACGTGACCCCGGCACGTCCCCAATCTTCCCGGCCATTTTCACCATTCCCTTTACCCGGCCCCAACTGCGGCGCCAGAATGTTGTGGTAGGCCATATCGGTAAACAAATCACCACTGTGGCACTGCACACAGTTCACTTCTGGATTCAGCGCCCCAAAAAAGAGGAGCGCCCCCCGTTTTTGCTGGTCAGTCAGTGCCGAGCGGTCACCCTGCAAATAGGCATCCCAAGGCGCATTGGTAAAGATAAATTGCCGTTCAAAGGCAGCGATGGCCGCGGCGACATCCGTCACTTCTGGCTGGGCACGGCCGAAAATCGCTTCAAACTGTGCCGCATACGTGGGGTTTTCCGCCAGCCTCTCCAACAAATAAGTGCGTATTTGCATGGGGGCCTGGCTGCCTAACGTCGCGCCTGCCATCTCATGCATGCTCGTCATTGGAAATAAGGCCTGGGCAGCCAGCGCATCCGTCAAAATCAGGCGGTTCACTTCTTCTTCCTGGGTCAGCACCACACTGCCCGGCTGGTACGACTGGACACGGCCGTCCCAAAATTGCACGGGAAACAAGGCGGCATTGATGACAGTGGGGCTGTTTCGCGGCACAAACTGGCCGTTAAACGGGTTCGTGATGGGGTCATCCCGGCGGCGCGGTGCTTCTTCAGCCAGGGTTACTTCTTCCACAAAGTCACGCTGGGGGCCAAGCCCCTGTCCGCCTGTGCCAATGGGCAGCACCCGGCCATCGGCCATTGCCAGCACCGGATGGTGGCATGTGGCGCAGGAGATATTTTTGTCGCCCGACAGGATGGGGTCAAAAAAGAGCTGCTGCCCCAACCGGGCTAAAGGTGTATCGCCTTCCCGGTATGGTTCGCCGGGGTTGGGCTTGAGCGCCAATTCCTGAATGACGGTTTGCAGGGCGGCATCCACATCACGAATGTCGCGGTAGGCGGGTTGGGTTTGCAGGCTTACCGGGCCGATGGGGGTTGTTTCGGCCGTTTCTGGTTCGCCAAAGGTGATGTGGAGAATACGGCCGTTAAACACTTCACTGACAAACAGGGAGCCATCGGGCATGGGCAGCACCGCCCCGGGAAAACTCAAATCTTCTACCACTGGCTCCAGTGTGCCATCTGGCAGCAGGCGGCTTAACCGGCCTGTGTTGTCCTGGTAGCCGCTGCCGGTAAAGCAAGAAGCGTCCGGTGTGAAGCGGGCAAATTCCAGCACCCAAATTGTGCCATCGTCTCCCACAGCCACATCAATGGGCATGTTTAAGCCGGATACGGCCGTATACTGGCCGCGCGACTCATTAATGACCACCACCTGCCCACTGCCCGCCGGATAAGGACAGCCGCCAGTCAACGTCACATAATATTCATGACCAATGCGGGTAATGCCAGTGGGCACAGGGTCAATTTTCACCCGGCTGTCATTGGGGTCAGTCAGCTCATCAAAGCGGTGGATAAAGCGCGTCGTACCATCGGGATTCATTTTTGCCACCCCGTTACCGCTGGCATCACTGACCACCGGCACACCATCCGCATCAAACGTCATGTCAAAGGGATTGGTCAGGCGCACGTTGTTCAGGGGCAACATCACCGGCGTTAAATCGTCCGGGGAGTAAGGTGTGCCTAAAATGGGTGGATTTTCCGGGTCTAGTGGCAGGGTCCACAAATGGCCTGCCCCAAAGTTGGCAGTGTAAAGGGTACGGCCGTCTGGTGAAATGGCAACCAGCGGCGCACCAGACAAGTCGCCGGAATCGCGGCCGCTGTGCAAACCGGAAATAAAGCGGCCTACTTGTTTGTCCGGCGTAATCAGGCTTACCCCGGCGCTGTCGTCGTTGCTGCCTGTGCCTTCTTCTGCCACAAAGAGCGTGCCATCTGGCAAGGCGGCCATGCCAATGGGGTTAAGCAGTCCTTCTGCATAAACGGAAACGTAGGGTGTGGTGGGGGAAACGGCCGTGTCCGGTTCATCTCCACACGCCACCAACCAAACAATGAGCAATAATGAAAATGCGGCTAATGCAATACGCAGCCTTTTCTCTACAGCAGTCATAGCTCTCCCGGTAAAAATAGTTGAAGATTGATGATT
>CAZRIB010000146.1:0-8823 GCA_964600035.1 uncultured Ardenticatenaceae bacterium
TGCCACCTGCCACATTTTCATTCATGGTGACCAGCCAATCTGCATCTACTGAGATTGGAGATTGGTCACCTTGTCACCCAAACGGCCGTTTGACAAACAGTTTTTGGCGGCAGTACGGCCGTTTCATAACCCGTCTCAGGATGCACCAGCATCACCACACCATTTTGCACAAAAGTCAGCCAACCATCCGCACCCCAGCCCAGCGGCGCAGGTGCAGCAGTCTGCCATGTGCGTGCATAGCTCTTTCCATTTTGCAAGTGAATCACATGCAGCGCTGTATGGCGGCTCACTTCATCTGCGGCCAACACAGCCAGCCACTGCCCATCTGGAGAAAAGGCGTAGGTATGGGTATACGGCCGTCCCTCTGCCACCAACGCCAACTGCACCCCTTCACCAGCCGCCACATCATAAGCCAGCAGCGCACCGCCGCCGCCACCCCGCAGCACAAACAAAATCAACCGCCCCGGCTGGTTGGGGTCTGGCATCACAAAATCAATCGTCGGCGCGGCTTCTCCCTCCGGCAGCAAATCGGTTAAATCCTGGACAACCAGCACCTCCGCTTGATTCAATGTTTCCAAATCCAGGCTGTTGACAATGCGGTTTTCAGTCACATAGCCTATTACGGCCGTATCCAGCCAAAACGGATTTGTGCCAACGGCCGTTACATCCACCCCTTCCACGCGGCCATCTCCCAAAAAGATAAGGCCGCCCTTCATCTGACCGCCAGCAAAAGGATTCTGCCCATTACCCATTGCCAGCGTCCTGCTGCCATCTGGCGACCAGACGGGGTAGCCGATAATTTGCGACCGGTCACACGCGCCATCTTGCAGACAGGCGGCCACGTCCAAAAGCGTGTAGGGTAATGAGGAAATGGCGGGCTGGTGGTAGATGAGAAAACGGCCGTTTTCCCCCACCCCCACCGGCAGCGGCGTTAAATCCGGGCTGGTGGCATCCACCACATCCACAGGCACACTTTGCCCCGCCTGCCACAACAGTGCCTCGCCGCCAAACGTACTCTCGCCTTTGGGGGTGGTCAACGAAAGCGCTGCGCCGCCATCTGGCAGGGCCAACATGGCAGCCCGGGTATAAGGCCATCTTTGCTGGGGTGAGAATACGGCCGTTTCCGGTTCATAGGTCAACAACGCCACACCCGCCTCATCATCACAAACCAGTGCCAAATCTTGCGCCGGGAAAGGCACAGGCGGCGGCACAACAGGCGCGGCCGCCAAAATATAGCCCCACCATGCCCTGTCATCTTCTTCACCCAGTGCCAGCCCATCGGGGAAAGGCGGGGCATCCTGGGTAAGCTGGCGCAAAAGCTGGCCGATGGGTATCTGTTTTTCCTGAGTTAGAAAGGCGGCATAGGCATAAACGGCCGTAACCCCGTCTCCCTCCTTCTCCACCCAATCGTCCACACCCAACACGTCAGCCATCGCCTCAGCAGGTGGCAGTTCCCGGCCTAATGCCGCCCAATCTGCCGGAGCGAGCGGCGAGGGGGCCAGCCCCAACTGCCGCAGCGATTCCAGCCACAACGCCTGAAACCAGACGTTGTGCTGGCAGCATTCATAGCCTGCCAGCTCGGCCAGTGCCGCCCCTACCACCAGCCGGGCATACCCACGCGCCACCGCTTCATACGCGGCTTCGTTCACTGGTGTGCCAACCAACGATGGAGCGGGCAGGGTCAAACGGGGTTCGCCGCGCTGCAACAAGGCGAGCAGGCGGGTCATGTGCAGGGTTTCCGGCGTGGTGTCCAAAAAGAGGATAAGCTGGAATGAGTCCGGGCAGGTCAGGCCGGGCAGATGGCACATGGCGTTGACGGCCGTATCCAGGTCAACGGCCAACCGGCTGGCAGCGGCCGTTTCTGTTTGCGGGAAAACGATGCGCAGCCGCTGGCTTTCGATGGTTTGGGTTGTGGGGGCGGCGGCTGGTTCTTCGGGTGGGGCAAGCAGCCAGCGATTTGGCCCTTTGCGGTAAACGGCCGTGTGTTGAAGCTGCACACTCTCTGTCAACCCATGCCCCACTTCTATGGCGTACGTTTCGGTAAAAACTACAGTTGCCGCCGCCAATGTGGGCGAGAGTGTCATGGTGGGGGTAACGGCCGTGCCGGGCTGCCACATAAGCCCCATATCCGCCCGGTTAAACAGCAAGCCATCTTCCATCAAAGCCAATGTTTGCGACGACCAGGGTTCGCGCCCGGAAATAAAGTTGGCAAATAATGGCCTGTCACCCCGGTATGCGCTGGACAAAACCAGTTGGTGGCTGGCGAGAATATCGGCTTCTACGGTGCTTTCTACCTGCTCTACTTGCTGGTTTACCTGCCGCCACAGCAGCCAGCCGCCCAATATGATGATGCCCGCCAGCAAGACAGGCAGCCAGAGAAACGGCCGTTTCTTCTGCACCGCCGCCTCCTCAGCCACAAAAGCCTCATCTTCCTCTGTTTGCCAGCTAAAATCCGGTTTCATGAACACACCACAATAATGATTGGTAATTGGGTAATTGGTAATTAGTGCACTATGTTTGCACTTTTGGGTTTTGGACGCAGATTTTCAGGATTAACGCAGATTATTTTGTAGTTATGTTAATACAATCCTTGAAATCAGCGTTAATCTGCGTTCTTTTTTGTGCTTTTTTGAAAACCGCAAAGATAGTGTGGTGATTACGCGCCATACAAAAAGGCATATATAAAATACCCTAGGTAAATCCGCTCTACATACAGCCGCGTTTCAGAAAAAGTGACCGTTTCCACAAACAAGTCATGGTCTGGGCCGCTTTTATCCATCCAAAAAGCGGCATTACCCGGACCGGCGTTATAAGCCGCCAGTGCCGCCGCCACAAATTCATCAAACTGCCCCAACTGCTCGGCAAGGTAAAACGCGCCAAAGTTCAGCCCTACATACGGCTTGTACAAATCGGCATTTTCAAACTCAGGCCAGCCCAGCCGTCTGGCAATGTAAGCGCCGGTATCGGGAATAACCTGGCTTAGACCCTGCGCCGCCGCCCCGGAGCGGGCAAAGCTCTCAAACAAACTTTCCTGCCGTACCAGCGCAAATTGCAGGCGGGGGTCGTAGCCATATTTTTCGGCCAACGGCATGATGACATCGGCATAATAGACAGGATAGGCCAACTGCCCTAAAAAGCGGGGGGCGTTAAAAACGGATGTACGCAGGTTGACCAGCACGCTGTTGGCGGCAATGATGGAGGAACGGTACAGCCCCATCTCCCGAAAATATAAGGCCAACTGGTAGCTGTACAGGGCGCTGCTGGCTGTTTCCCGCCGGAGCTGCTCCAGTTCTGCTTTGGCATCTTCCAGGCGGCCAATGTCCCACAGCTTTGTGCCAATTTGCAGGCGGGGGTCATTTTGCAGAATGGGGTCGAGGGTGGCGATGTCTGTGCCGGGATCGAGTGCCAATTGTTCACGCAGCCATGTTTCGGCTTCTGTTTGCAGCACGGCCGTTTCCGTTGGCAGTGTCATGGGCGTGTCAGCCTGAAAAGGCTCAACGCCATGTGCCACGTGGTACGCCCGCAGACCATAATAGTCGGTACGCAGCCCCAACCGCTGCCCAATGGCGGTCACTTCCTGGCGGATGGCAGCCCAGTCGGGCGTGGGGACAGGCGTGGTGGCGGTCATGGTTTGGGTTGGGGTGAGGGTGGCCGCGGGTGCAGTGGGGGCAGCGGCCGTTTCTGTGGCAGCTTCGTCTGGTGTTGGGTGGGCAGGCAGGGTGCGCAGCAGCCAAACGATGGCCGCGCTGCCGTATTCAGCCGCAGCATATTTTTGCGCCGTCTGCCACCAAAGGGAAACGGCCGTTTCCCAATCACCCTGCTCATTGCTCAACCAGCCCGCCCGGAACAACGCCTCCGGTGCGTCATCTGCCTGGGGGTACTGCGCCGCCAGTTGTTGGTAAGCTGAAATGGCCTTGGGAATATCGCCGCGCTGTTCATGAAGAACGGCCGTTTGCCATGCCGCCGCCTCCGCATCCAACCCCTCCGGATACGCCACCAGATAAGCCTCATAAGCCGCCAACGCCCCCTCACTGTCTCCCAACCGGGCAAGCATCTGCGCCTGCGCAATCAAGCCATCTTCCGGCGCTTGCTGCACATACAAATCCATCTGCGCCAATGCCTCTGCTGCATTTCCCAAAGCTTCATAGCAAAACGCCAGATATTTATGCACATCTGGCCGGTAGTTGTCCGGCGTTTGGGCAATGACGGCCTCAAACGCGGCAATGGCTGGCTCGTATGCCCCGGCGTAATAATCCACCAGTCCCCGCTGGAAATTGTCAACGGGTATACCGGCATTGATCAGCTCAATCAACCCCAGGTAACTTTCGTAAGCACGCGGATAGGCGGTTATCCCCAACGCAAATTGTTCATAAGCCGCTTCGGCATTGCCGGCCTGCAAGTAGGCCATCCCTGCCAAATAAGTCATTTGCCCCTGGGTGGCTTCAGTTTTCGCCAAATCCCGAACGGCCAGGTACTGCTCAATGGCAGCAGGCATGTTGCCTTGTGTGTTGTAAAAGTCGGCCAGCTGCAGACGAATGGCAACCTCATGCAGTCGTTGGGAAGGACTGGATAGGGCGGCTTCGTATGCGGCCACAATTTCTGCGGGGTCTGTGGCAAGGCGGGCAATGTCCAGATTGACGTATGCGGCCATGTCGGGATTGGCGGCGAGGTAGCTGCGGTAGGCGGTCAATGCGCCGCTGGTGTCGCCTGTGCCTTCCAGGGCTTGTCCCAACAGGTGTTGGATGGCGGTTGGCGGTTCTGGCAGGGCTAGCAACTGGGTGAAGGTGTCGGCGGCTTCGGTAAAACGGCCGTTTTCCAGATATGCCCGCCCTAACACCAACAAGGCATTCTGCCACTGGTCAGCGGGAAAGGCATCTGGCTGGGCAGCAACGAATGACAGGTGGGTAACGGCCGTGTCGTAATCGCCCAAATCAAAAGCATGCAGTCCCAACGGCAGGCGGTCTTCCAGATTAGGCGGCGGGGTTGGGGTGGGAAATGGCGTTGCGGTAGGGGGTGGCTGCGGGGTAACAAAGGGCGTAGGCGGCTGAAGGGTGACATTGGGCTGCAAAGTGGGTGTGGGCAGAGGGGTTGCAGTGGAATCAACCGCAGAAAGCAGCCCATCGGTGGCTGGTTGTTCGGCTGTATTTTGGCGGCAAGCAGCCACGAAAAACAAGAGCAGGGTGAAAAACAGGAAACGTGCCAATTTCATGCCATAAACGATAACGCAAACGGCCGTTTACGGCACAGACGCTCAACCACCGTTAAGCCTACTTAATAGTGGAAAATTAATGATGAACGATTGGTTGCAGGTTTGCAGGTTGCAGGTTTGCAGGTTCACTTGCCACTTGCCACCTGCCACTTGCACACTTACCACAAATTACAGCAATCGGCACAATGGTTAATCATTGTCTCGGCGGTTGGTGAGGAGTTCCCAGCCCAGGTAGAGGGTGGTGAGTTGGGTAAGGCCAAACCAGATGGAAACAATGAGAACGGCCGTTTTCAGGTTTGCCAACTGGCTTTCTATCTGCGCCCGCACCAGCCGGTTTTGGTCTGCTAACTGCGTGGTTAATGCCAGATATTCGTCCAGCAGCGGGTTGAGTGCCGATACACGGCCGTTGACATCCTGCAAATCACTGGCCAGCCGGTTCAAATCCTGGCTGATGGTATCCAAATTATTGCTGCTAACAGTCAGAAAAATGTCCAGACTGCGAAGCTGGTCTGGCAGTGTGGCAATGGAATCACCCAAAACAGCGACCGTTTCGTCAAAAGGTTGTTCCGGCTGGTAAGTAACACCCAGGTCAAATTGCAGGGGAATCCCCAAAATAGAACGATCTATTCGGAAATTGTTGAGTGTGGTCAGGGTGTCGTCAATGGCACCGGCAACGGCTACGATGTCTGGCACGGCCGTTTCCAAATCTTCCAGGCTGTTGGGGACTTCCTCGCCCACAACAGTACTCACCTGCCCCAAAAGCGGTTTTGTTTGCCGGACAGTTTGCGACACAGAAACGGCCGTGTCACTAACTGTATCCAGGCTGGTATTTACATCATCCACCGTCTGCTTGGCCAGCAAAAGCGTATCTTCCACCGTTGCCAGCGTGTCGCCCAACAAGGTCAGGCTGTTCAGCGTCGTCTGGCCCAGGCTGTCCACAGCCTGCTGCCCAAGACGTGCGCCCACCACAGCCAATGCTATGCCGCCAATGCCTACAAAAAGAAGGATGCCGCCAAAAATACGCTTTATCATGGTAAACCCCTTTTGAATGGTGAATTGTAAATGGTGAATGGTGAATGGTGAACGACTAGCACCCGTATTCAGTATTCAGTATTCAGTATTCAGTAATCCGTAATCCGTGTGGGCTGCCTCTGGTAAGTTCGCCGGAAAACAGCATACGGGGTTCGGGTTACGTGTATTACTCAATTCTCAATCTCCAGCCCTGCCGCCCAAACAGCTTCACGATTCAGCTCGCCGGATTGGGAAACGGCCGTTTCCAACACCTGCCACAACTGCGAAAACGCCTCATAAGCTGGCCCGGCATACGGCCCCGGTGTTTCATCAAACGGCGTAACGGCCTCATACGCGGCCACAAAATCCGGGTCAAGCTGTGTCTCCGGCATGGTATCCTCCGCCGACATGGGGATGTAAAACAGTCCGGCATCGGCATAAATATCGGCGGCGTCTGCTGCATGCCAATGACCGATCACAGCCACTACAGACGGGTCGAGTGTGAGGGAAACGGCCGTTTTCCGGGCAAAGTCGTCACTGCCAGAATCATCCAGCGCCACCAGCGCCACCCGGTAACCACCAATGCCGCCCGCCTCATTAATCTGCCGCACAGCCAGCCGCGCACTATAAATCACATCATACCCCACCGCTCGCTGTGCCCCTTCAAACGGCGCGACCAGCCCTACCTTGACAACCGGCGGCACTGAACGCTGGCAGCCAACCATAAGGAGGGCAGTCAGTAAGGCAAAGAGCAGTTGTAGGTGGAAAGTTTTGTGTGTCATTTGAATGGGTGATTGGTTAATTGGTTATTGGGTATTGGTAGTTAGCGGCAGGCAGAAACGTTTGCCACGTGTTCCTCATACGTCACGGCGAACAAATGGCTGCCATCGCCTACGGCACAATTCGCCACAAAAAAGACAAAATCCGACGGCTGAGGGTAGGCAACTGCTTGCAGCGCGCTCAGGCCGGGGCTGGCAATGGGGCCGGGTGGCAGGCCGGGGTTCAAATAGGTGTTGTAGGGCGAAGGCATGTCTAATTGTGCCTGGGTTAATGGCGATGGCCACCATGTGCCGGCGGCGGCATCATAACCGGCGGCATACTGCACGGTGGGGTCGGCTTGCAGTTTTATGCCTTGTACCAGCCTATTGTAAAACACGCCAGCAATTAACGGCCGTTCCTCCGCCAGCACAGCCTCCCGTTCCACAATAGAAGCCAGCGTCACCGCCTCATGAATTGTCAACCCATTTACCCCAAACGCCTGACGCATGGCCGGATCTACCCGGCTGCCAAAGTTGTTCAACATGGCCGTGAGCAAATAAGTGGCATCTGCATCGATGGGCACAATGTACGTATCCGGAAACAAGTAACCTTCCAGCGATGCCTGAGCGGGCAGCGCACTCAAAAAATCAAACGGCGTGGTATCAAAGGGCTGCTGGCGGGCAGCCAGCGCCCGAAACTCTTCTGCGTTGATGTTGGCCGTTGGGTTACGTGCCAAATAGTCGGCCATTTCGTCAAAACGCCACCCTTCTACAAAACGCACTGTCACCTGCTGGGCGTGGGCATCGGTCAGCGTCAGCGCCAGTTCGGGAATGGTCAGACCGGGTTCGATGATAAACTGCCCAGCTTCCAGTTGGCTGTCCAGCCCGGCATAACGCACGTAGCTCATAAACAGTTGGGTGTCTGTAAGTAAACCGGCCTCGGCCAGATTCGCGGCAATTTGGTCGGCACTTTGCCCTTCTTCAATGGTAAAGGGCACAGCAACGGCGGATGTTCCGGCGGGCTGCTGCAAGGCGTCGGCATTAGCCCGCAGGGTCATTTCTAAATAGAGGCGTTCAGGAGCGGACAGGTTGGGGTTGTCTACGGCCGTTACCCCAGCCCCCACTGCCCCGCCAGAAAGCCACAGAGCGTACCCCACAAATGCACCAACCAGGCACAGTGCCAACAGCCCCAATGTCAGGACAAAACGAAGCAGCACAGCAAACGGCCGTTTCCCTTTCTTTCCTTTTTCCTCACTCACAACGACGCCCCTTTACCAGCCGTCTCATCCAGAAAAGATTGCAAAATCAAGGCCGCGGCGACAGCATCTACCCGCTGGCGCGCCTTTTTGCCGCGAATGCCCATTTCCCGCAGGCTGCTTTCGGCGGCACGGGTGGTTAACGCTTCATCATGGAGGGCCACAGGCACAGAAACGTTTGCGGCTAATTCGGCCGTGTAATCTCGCACCCAGGCTGTTTGCGGACTGTCCGTGCCATCCAGACGCACCGGCAGCCCCACCACCAACAGCGTCACCTTCTGCTCGTCGATAATGCGTTGATAGCGGGCAAAATCTTCCGCCCGTGATTTGCGCTTGATAACTTGATACGCTTTGGCAATGGTTCGGGTGGCATCACTGAGCGCAATCCCAATGCGGGTGTCACCCAGGTCTAATGCCATCACTTTACCGGGATATTTGTTCATATCATTAAAAATTGATGGTTCATGGATTAAAGATTAAAGCTGGTGCTCAGTCAAGTGTTCTTTGATGGATACAAAGATTGGTTCAATCTCCGAGATTGAACCAATCTAATCCCTCATTTCACATGTGACTGGGTACTGGTGGGTAA
>CAZRIB010000147.1:0-8803 GCA_964600035.1 uncultured Ardenticatenaceae bacterium
GGCCCTTTGTGCAGCCAGATTGTCATTGGGAAATGATTATGGCGCTTGCAAATAGTCTGGCGCAGCGGCACTAACGAGCAGTTCCAGACGTTCACCGGTATCGGCCGTGCCCACAAACTGCCAGACGGGCAGCAGCATGACTGGCGGGGGTGAGTAGACCAACTGCGTTTCTTCCACGCCATCTTCATAAGCCGGAAAGACAGGCATATAGTAGTAGGCCAGTGATACGCTGTCTACTGTAAAGGTGGCGTAGGTTTGGGGCATGGAAAATCCCGGTTCTTCGATGGGCATTGGTTCCGGCAGGGCAATCCCTTCTCCGGGCTGTTCAGATGGGTCAAAGCGCTGTTCAATGCTCTGCCAGATGAGTGCCGGATGGCCTTGCCCGCTGTCTTGTGTGCCCCAGGCGTAAACGTACACGCTCAGGTCGTTGGGCAGGTCTTCCGGGGCATTGGGCAGAATGTAGATTTCTCTGTCTGTGGTGATGAGTTGTACCTGGTTTTCGCTGCGGCGGATGACGCCGTCCAGATAGAGTGTTTGTGGTTCTGGCAAGCTTTCCCAACCGGTGACGGTGATGGTTTTGTTGTCTGCGGCTGCGGTTCCCCAAATGTGGATCATGGTGTCCTGGGTGTTGGCGATTTCCTGGAGTACGGCCGTATCGCCAGCCAAAACATACGGATACATCTCAATACGGGGTGCGCCTTCGCCATTAGCAGGCATGTAAATATTTGGCCAGCCATAAATATGGGCTTCCTCGCCCGGCGCATAGTGCCGCTCCCAATATTGATATTGCTCTACCACCTCTGGTGCATCATCAAACTGCCGGGCTAAATCGTCATCGGTTGGCAGCCAGTTATAGACAATATCATT
The DNA here is from genome assembly GCA_964600035.1 of uncultured Ardenticatenaceae bacterium. Classification (GTDB taxonomy): domain Bacteria; phylum Chloroflexota; class Anaerolineae; order Promineifilales; family Promineifilaceae; genus CAZRIB01. The sequence goes on from CAZRIB010000147.1 coordinate 868, forward strand.
CTTCTGCACCCCATCCAGAATTAAGTTCCAGGCTTCTTCTGCTGTGCGGAGCGGATAATTGCCCACCACTTCCAGATTAGTCAGCACGTTGTAGCTCATAAAGGGCACAGTCCCATCATCGTTTACGGTGACGATGATTTCCGGTTGGTTCAATGTGTAGCCATCAATCGTGCGCTTAAAGAACAAATCACCGCCCCAACCGGGTTCCACCGTGTAGGGGAAAGTAAGCAGACCGCGTTCTTGCAAGAAGGCTTCGGCAATTTGTGTTCTGTCAGCGACAGAAAGCTGGTTGGTGACGTTGTAGTCAATCGCTTCATCGCGGTAATAAACGCCAAAGCCGTCAATGGTGAGGATTTCTGTGCCATTAAAAGCATAGTAGACAGATGGTTGTTCAAAGGGGGCTGCATCGCTTTCCGCAACGTCAAGCTGCTCTGGAAACGGCTGATAATAGGGCACGTACAATGACCCGCTAAAGCCTAATTGGGCAGCTAGCTGTTGGGCGGTGGCTTCATCAATGGTGAATGTTGTCTGCTGCTGCACCAGCGCCTGGGTGGGTTCGGTTGGCAGTGCTGCGTTTAAGGTGAACAGTGTGCCGGAGAAGATGTCGGTGTAAAAACCGGGTTCAATCATCATGTCGTCGGCAACGATGGCGCTTTCAGCGGCTGGTAGTGGGCTGAGTACGGCCGTTTCGGCTCCACCACCGCCGCCAATGCCCGGGGCAGGTGCGCTGTTTTGAACAATAGCGGGCAGTTTGGGTAGATCAGTGCTTGATGCTGGCTCTGCCGGTGCGGCAGGTTGGGTGTTTGTGGGGCTGGTTTCTTCTGCTGGGGTGTTGGGGGTGTTGGGTTCGGCCGTTTCCACATCCGGCGATTGACTGCAACCCGACAAAATCATCCCGACTGCCAGTGTCAAAAGAATAAAGAAATAAAGTTTTTGTTTCATGGAATCGTTCTCCCTTTGCATTCCTGAATGAAATTTACACAATTAAACACCTTGCGTTTGCAAGGTCACACAAAACATCTATCCCGAACAAGGACAGGATAGGTACTAAAAGGATAACGTATGAAAGAAGAAAAAAGTTCCCAAGATGCGGCAGCAATTTTGCTGACGCTTTTACATGGCAACCAATTGAAACGAACAGTGCGTACCGGCTGGGTGCAGCGCGGCGTTGCCAACCCGGAAAATGTCGCCGCTCACAGCTTTGGTGTCGTCTATGCTGTTTTGGCTTTGTCGCAGTTGGTTTCAGACCCCATAGAACTGGAAAAGGCGTTGGTGATGGCGACCTTGCATGACTTGCCAGAGGGGTTAACCACAGACATTCCTACACCAGCGTGGCGCTATTTGCCCAAGGGCATTAAAACCCAGGTGGAGCGAGCGGCCATGCAGGAGATGTTGGTCGGTACGCCGTTTGAGGCACGGTGGATGATGTTGTGGGAAGAACTGCATGCGGCGGAAACGGCCGAATCCCGGTTGGTGCACGACGCAGACAAACTGGATATGTTTGTCCAGGCCTATATGTATGAAAAGCAAACCGGCAACATGCAGTTGGCCGAATTTTGGGCAAAACCCTACGCCTTTCATTACCCGGAAGCGCAAGCCATCTACGACGCATTGAGAGCGATGCGTGAAGTGGAATAATTAAGGAATAATCATCAACCCCTGTCCTGCTTTTGCCTCTGTTCCAGCATCATTTATACTTCGCCATGATGAAGAAACGACAAGTGCTGCATGTGGAATCTGGACAAATTTTGATACCCGCCGCTCGTTGGTGTGACACCTTCGGCCAAAAGTTGCGCGGGTTTACTTTTCATGCGCCAATTGGTGAAGATGAAGGGCTGGTGCTGGTTGAAACGGCCGATTTCCGGCTGAACAGCGGCATACACATGCTTTTTGTTTCCTTTGACCTGGGCGTGTTGTGGGTGAACAGTCAGGGGCGCGTGGTTGATACCGTTGTAGCCAAACCGTGGCGGCTTTCCTACATGCCCCAGGAACCGGCACAATATATTGTAGAAGGGCATCCCAAACGGCTGATGCACGTGCGTGTCGGCGATACCATTCAATTTCTGGAGGCTGCCGCAAAATGAGCAGGCGACTGTTTTTATTGATGTTGATGATGGCCTTGGGAACGGCCGTGCCTGCTTACGCCCAGGAAGCCACCCCCACACCTTCCCCTACAGATGGCATCCCCCTTGTCCATGTGGTTGCAGATGGAGAAACCCTGACTTACATTGCAGAAACATACGGCGTTACGATTGATGCTTTGCTCGCTATCAACAACCTGCCTGATGCCGATTCGTTGTACGTGGGTCAGGAACTCATCATTCCCGGCGGCACAGGGGAAGCTGTCGCCACGCTGGTCACTGTTCAGGCAGGCGATACGCTTGCCGGGCTGGCCGCAGATTACCACACCACGGAAACGGCCGTTGCCGCCACCAACCGCCTCATCAACCCCTACCAATCCTTACCCATCGGCCAGACAATCACGGTTATCAGCCGCACCGGTTCCGCCGAACCAGACCCGCCCACAGGCACGCCCCACATCGTTGCCCCCGGCGAAACGTACCTGTCCATTGCCGCCCAATACAACATCTCGCCCCGCGAGCTGCTGCTGGCTAATGGGCTGGCGGAACCTGTGTACCTCATGCCGGGTCAGCGGCTGCGCATACCGGGAGACGGCCGTTACCGCCCATTACCCGGCGAATGGAAAACAATCACAATCAAACCACTGCCCATTGTGCAGGGCAATACCCTCTCCATCTACGTTGAAAATTTACTGGATGGCATGCCAACGGGCGAATTGGCTGGTCAAACCCTGCATTTTTACCCCTACCAGCAAGGGTATGTTGCCCTGGTTGGGCTGGATGCCTTTACAGAAGCAGGCGCACACACACTAACGCTTGGCGGTTCTGGTTCGCGCCCCTGGCAGCCTTTTTCCCAGGACATTTGGGTGCAATCCGGCGGCTATGGCGTGCAATATATCAATGTGGGAGAGGAACTGGCTAATTTGCTCGACCCGGCCATACGTGCCAACGAGGATGCCTTTTTATCCACAATTTATGCACAATCTGTGGATGAACCCCTTTGGGATGGCGTTTTTCAAAACCCGGTCGTGAATGCACTGGTGACGGCGCGTTATGGTGACGGCCGTTCCTACAACGACGGCCCAATAGAAATCTTCCATACCGGGGTGGATTTTGCCGGTACGGTTGGCACAACCATTGCCGCTCCCGCCAACGGCGTGGTGAAATTCGTGGGAGAACTGGAACTTCGCGGCTTGACCGTTGTCGTTGATCATGGCATGGGTGTCATGACGGCGTACTTCCACCTTTCTGACGTGTTTGTGGCAGAGGGCGATACAGTGCAGCAAGGTGACCGTTTGGCGGCCGGTGGGTCTAGCGGCCTTTCCACAGGCCCCCATTTGCATTGGGAGTTTCAGGTGAACAATGTGCCTGTCAATGGCCTGCAATGGACAACCACTGAATTTCCGTAACTTGGGAAACGGCCGTTTCACGCCAACTACCAACAACCTGCTTTGTCAGCACCCTTTTCCACTGGTATAATTTGCCTGCTGTGTCCCAAACATACACAGCTATTCTGGCAGGGAAGAACAACCACCAAACGCGCTGCGGCCAGACCAATGCGCAAAAAATATCCAGGCATCCATATAAAACAAACCAACCAACGCCTGTATATCCAAAGTCTGCAAACCATACGTACATTTATTCTCAAAAGGTTTTTTGCAGACGGGTATGCTGCCAGATCATCCCAAAAAAACAATGATCTTTCAGTCATTGAAGGAGTTCATCTTGAGTCAACCCCGCACAAAATCACCCGAATACTGGGGACCCCAATTCAAGCTGACACAAGCAGACATCGAGCATATCTACAACCACTTTCTGGAAGTGGAGCGCCCACAAACAGCAGAGCAGATTGCCCGGCAGGTCATTACCTTCCGTGTTAAAGAAGAAGCACGCACTGTTGCACGTCAGTTGAAAGGGCACAAGATATACCGGCCAAAAGAAAGCTATGAAGTAGGGGAGTCTCTGGTTTTCCCATCCTTAAAATTTGCAAATGGGAAAGTTGTCAGCCAGCGAACCGGTTATAACCCGCAGTACGGTTCGTTCAACGTCATTGCAGTGGAGTTAAATGGCAAAACACGTGAATTTGCCGCAGACCTGCAAATAGACCATCCCCTAAACGATCTGGATGTGGAAACATTAGCCCAGGTAGAAGAAGCGGATATAGAAGAAATTGTAGAAGCATTCGGACATTTGGTTGTAGACCATTTGCATCAGGCATTGACAGAGCATGAAAATTTTGTTCGTCTGGCTGATGAATGGTTTGTAAAGGGGCTGATGGCCGAAGTAAATATTGGGCATTTACATTTGGCGGAGGCTGTTCTGGAAATTAATGAAGGTGGGCCGCTGCCGCCAGAGGAAATATTGCCGCATTTGGATATGGATCCGGCACTGGATTTGTCTGTGCAGCGGTTTTCATTGAATTATGCCCTGCTGCATGATGATCGTTTTGATGAAGTTGCCCCTCCCGGTAAAGTGGCGTGGTATTTGCGGCGGCTGGAACCGAATGAAGTGCAGGCTGTGCCGGAACGCCTGCGCTACAAGCCGATTCCGTATGACCGGGCGCTGTTAAACAGCCAGCTTTTGCTGCTGGAGCGGGAATTGGATGATGAGTGGTCGGAGTTTGCGGCGGAAACTGGGCCGCAGCCTGTTGTGTTTACGCTTTCATACCCGCACCGGTGGGCAGGTACGATACCGTTAAGTTCCCGGATACGGCCGTTATTCCCCACAGGCACATCTCCTCGCCAACTCGTCGAATTTATCGACGACGAAACCAACGAAACCTTTCAGGGATGGGTGGTCAAAGAACACCGGTACATCTTTGGTCTCAAAGAATGGTACGATAAAAACGGCATTCCCATCGGAGGGTTTGTGCATCTAAAGCCAGGACCAAAGCCGGGCACAGTATATATTGGTTACGACCGTCGCCGTCCACAGCGCGAATGGGTACGTTTAGCCAGCGTGCAGGACAACCGCATTAAATTTGAACTAAAACGGCGTTCCGTTGGCTGCGGATTTGACGATTTGCTCATCGTGGGTACAGACGTTGTGGCTGCAATTGATGCGCTTTGGCGGCGAGCAGAAAACAACCAACGTTCGGTTGTCTCCTTGATGGCTGAGATTTTCCCGGAATTGGCAAACCTGACACCACAAAACACGGTACATGCCAAAACATTGTACAGCGCCATTAATATGATGCGGCGCATTCCTCCGGGGCCGCTTTTTGCCGAACTGGTTCGGCATCCGGCATTTCAGCCCGTAGGCGACCATTACTGGAAATTTGACTCTGCTCAATGGCAGTCCGGCCGGTAGATGCCCGGCATAGGTGAAGATGTGCGGCACTCTGTATTTACGGAATCACAAATACAGTCAGCAGATTCATATGCTACAATGCGTATTGCATGACACTTTATTAATTTAAGTAGACTATCAAAAAGAGAGGAGTGACGTTGTCTCAAAATCCGCGTCCCAAACTCAATTTATCGAATTTGAAGCGTCCTACCCCCGACACCAAATTTTACGTTGACTATGACTGGTGGGAAGAATCTAACCTGGATTTGAAAACGTATCTGTTTACCCGTTTGGATTTGGGCGAAGACGTAAGCCTGGAATCTGAACAAGAAGAAGTTGATATTATCAACATGGAAACAGGAGAAGTTCGGCGGGTTGATGGATTTCAGTACGTTATTCAAGCGTATTTTAGCCAGTTAGAGGATGATTTTACTGAACGGGCATCTTTGGTGGATGCAGTTTTTTGTGTGCTGCTGGCTAATGCCAATCAGCCAATGACTGCCCGAGAGATTGCTCAAAAGGTTAACCGGCAGGTAAATGTTGTCTTGAAAACAATTGGCGGCCCGAAAGTGTATCAAGGTATTCGTCCAATTTTTGATGATGATTGAGTGTTGAATTGTTGAATGCCCGGCATTTGTTATGATGTAGGAACAGATGACACTTTCGTGTTGTCTGTTCTTTTTTTACTAATAGGCGAAGTTTAAGTCTACCGAAAAAACCGCAAAGCACGCAAAGAGCGCAAAGAAATACCAGAGAAAAACCCGTGAAATTGGTGGCTTTTTTCGGAGTAGTCAAGTTTGAAATGGATTTTGCGGGATAGTCAAGGAACTTCTGAAAAAATACAACACAAAACCATTATGTAATGAGGTAACCATGCAAGTATTTTTGGCCGGCATTATGCAGGCAAACCGAAGCGACAACCAAATTGAAGACCAAAACTACCGTGTTCAAATTAGCAATGCGCTAAAAGCCAAAATGCCCGACGTGCAAATTATCGACCCCTGGGCATTAAACCCAAACAGCGTGGCATATGATGACCAAAAAGCATTTGAAACATTTCATGCAATGACCAAACTGGCCGGAGATGCCGATTTGTTGATCGCCTATTTGCCTAAAGTCAGCATGGGCACGGCCATGGAAATGTGGCAGGCTTATCAGCACGGCACATATATCATTGCCATTACGCCTTATATCCACCACTGGGCAATTCGTTTTACAGCCAATGAAATTTTGCCAGACCTGGACACCCTGCTGCACCAAATTGAAAACGGCCGTATCCCCCAACTACTCCACACCTTAACCAAAGTTGACGGCTCACCCATTGGCGATTAGAATTTGCACCAGTTACCCGCCCCAGTAGCTCAAAGGATAGAGCGCCGGACTTCTAATCCGTAGGTTGGGGGTTCGAGTCCCTCCTGGGGTGCTAACTTTTATCCACACCAAACTTACTGCACAGGCAGTTACCCAAGCCCCTGAAAACCAGGGGCTTTTTACCATCATAAGGGACGTATCAAGTGATTTTAGTAACAGGGGCAACCGGCTTTTTGGGACACCACCTCATCCCGCAGCTTCAGCAGGCAAATTACAAAATACGCGCATTGGTACGGCCGTCATCCAACATCACATTTCTGCAACAAGCTGGTGTGGAACTGGCTTACGCCAACGACATCACCGCCGCCGCCGCTGTGCAAAAAGCCGTGCAAGGCTGTACGGCCGTTGTCCACGCTGCCGGGTTGTTTCGTTTTTGGGGCAAACGAGAATGGTTCTGGCAAACCAACGTACAAGGCACAGAAACAATGTTGGCCGCTGCCCAAAAAGCCGGTGTACAACGCTTTGTCCACATTTCCACCATTGCGGTAGTGGGCAAAACACCTGCCGGTGAAATTACCGAAACAACACCCTGCCAGCCACTGGACGAATACCAGGAAAGCAAACTGGCTGCAGAAAATGCCGCACGAACAGCATGGCAGCAGCACGGTTTGCCGGTTATTGTCTTGCGTCCTGGTGCCTTTTATGGCCCTTGGGGGCGCTACGCCTTTAACCGGCTCTTTTTTGAGGAACCGCTCCGCGGCTGGCGCATAAAAATTCATGGCGGCCGCCACATTACCTTTCCTGTTTTTGTGCCGGATGTGGCGCAGGGTGTGGTGCTGGCGCTGTCTCGTGGGCAAAGCGGGGAGGTGTATAACATTTCCGGCCGTTCCCATTCTCACAATGAAATCAATCAGATAGTGAGCGACCTGGCTGGCATTAGCCGTTGGCGGTTGAATGTGCCCAAGCCGCTGGTGTTGGGACTGGCGCAGGCGTGGACGGCCGTTTCCCAATTTACCCACAAAGAACCCTTTTATCCCGCCAATATGGCCTCTTACGTCTTTCAAGATTGGCGGGTAAACACAGAAAAAGCGCAACAACAGCTTGGTTTTGTGCCCACACCGTTTATAGAAGGGGCACGCCAAACATTGGCATGGTATCGCCAGATGTTATGATAGATGGATTAGGAACGAGAATGAAATAGCCTACAAAACTGAGATTAGAGATTAGAGATTGGAGACCGGTGTAATCTCTAATCT
>CAZRIB010000148.1:0-8788 GCA_964600035.1 uncultured Ardenticatenaceae bacterium
GTGGCAGGAGTTGCTTCATATTTCATAATTCATAATTCATAATTTTCGAAGGAGGAATGCGGTGGATTTATTGAAGGCACGGATTTTGGCAGAAGGCGAAAATCTCGGACGGGGTATTTTGAAAATTGATAGTTTTCTCAATCATCAAATTGATGCGGATTTGATGTGGGCTGTTGGGGAGCGAATTGCGCAGGAGTTTGCCCAGACACGGCCGTCTCGTATATTGACAGCAGAAGTGAGCGGCATTATTCCAGCCGTGATGACAGGGCGGGCGATGGGGAATTTGCCTGTGGTGTATGCCCGCAAGCGCAAGCCCATTACCATGCGGGAACCCGTTTACGTGGATTCTGCACCCAGCCATACCAAAGGCGGTGAAGTGCATTTGATGGTATCGCCGGAATTTTTACAGGCAGAAGATCGGGTGCTTATTGTAGATGACTTTTTGGCTTCCGGGCGCACCATAGACGCGCTGGCACGGATTGTGGAGAGTGCCGGGGCTGAGCTGGTGGGCATTGCGGCCGTTGTTGAAAAAACGTTTGAGGGGGGGCGCGCTCTGTTGGAGCAGTGGGGTGTGCCGGTGTTTTCGGCGGCTTGTATTGTGAATATGGATAACGGCCGTATCGAGTTGGCGTAGGCAGGTTGCAGATGCACGATACCATTGTCATTTTGGACTACGGCTCTCAATATGCCCAATTAATTGCCCGCCGTGTGCGGGAAGCCAATGTATACAGTGTGCTGCTGCCCTGGGATGCAGACGAGGCCGATGTGCTGGCCTTGAATCCCAAAGGCTTTATTTTGAGCGGCGGCCCCAATTCTGTTTATGATGAAGGTGCGCCCACACTGCCCGACTATGTGCTGGCTTCTGGCAGGCCGGTGTTGGGCATTTGCTATGGCATGCAGCTTCTTTCATACCGGCTGGGCGGGCAGGTGGCAGGCAGCCAAAAACGAGAGTACGGCCCGGCGACGTTGACGCTGGACGTGCCGGATAATCCGATTTTTAGAGATTGGAGATTGGAGATTGGAGATTTGGATGCTAATCCCCAACAGGTATGGATGAGTCACGGGGATAAGGTAACGGCCGTGCCGCCGGGCTTTGTGCCTTTGGCCCATACCGGCAATTCACCATTTGCGGCGGCGGCAGATGTGGCGCGTGGCATTTACATGGTGCAGTTTCATCCAGAAGTAGCCCATTCCACCCAGGGGGCGCTGCTGCTGGCTAATTTTGTGCATCATATTTGTGGCTGCCGGGCAGATTGGACACCGGCTAATTTTATTGAAGAGTCGGTGGCGGCAGTTCGGGCGCAGGTGGGAAACGGCCGTGTTGTGTTGGGGCTAAGCGGTGGTGTAGATTCGGCCGTGGCGGCAGCGCTCATTCATAAAGCCATTGGCAGCCAACTTACCTGCATTTTTGTAGACCATGGCTTGCTGCGGCAGGGCGAAGGGCTGCAAGTGATTGAAACCTTTCAGCGCGAGCAGGGCATGAAACTGATTGCCGTCAACGCAGTAGAAGAAATGATGGAAGCCCTGGCAGGCGTGACAGACCCGGAGCGCAAACGGCAAATTATTGGCGAAAAATTTGTGCGCCTTTTTGAACGGGAAGCCAACAAACTGGGCAAAATTGACTTTTTGGCACAGGGAACGATTTACCCGGATGTTATTGAAAGTGCGGGTAAGGGCAAAAAAGATGCCCACGTCATTAAAACCCATCACAATGTCGGTGGTCTGCCGGAGGATATGGATTTTGAGCTGGTGGAGCCGCTAAAACAGTTGTTTAAGGATGAAGTGCGCCAAATTGGTACGGCTTTGGGGCTGCCAGATGAGATTGTGTGGCGGCAGCCGTTTCCCGGACCGGGTTTGGCGATTCGCTGTCTGGGTGAGGTGACATGGGCGCGGCTGGAACGGCTGCGGCAGGCAGATGCTATTTTTACTGGCGAACTGCGGCAGGCTGGTTTGCTGCGGCATGGCACTCAACAGGCGTTTGCTGTGCTGCTGCCGGTGAAAAGTGTAGGGGTGATGGGTGACGGCCGTACCTATCAGGAAGTCATTGCCCTGCGTGCAGTCACCACCGACGACTTCATGACAGCCGACTGGGCACGCCTGCCGTTTGAACTATTAGCCCGTGCCAGCCGCCGCATCGTCAACGAAGTAGAAGGCGTGAACCGGGTTGTCTACGACATTACCTCCAAACCGCCGGGAACGATAGAATGGGAGTAGAAGGAAAAAAGGGGCGAGCGGCAAATGATCGCAACTTCGTTTTTCCCAACACGTAAAGAAAGTGTTCTAAAATCTCTTTAATCATCAGTCAATCATCATTAAGCAGTTTTCAGGAGGGTCATAATGGATTACGGTGAACTTATCAGCAGAGGATGGCGCATTACCTGGAATAACAAATTCCTGTGGGTATTGGGCTTTTTGGCCGCATTAGGCAGTGCCAGCGGCAATTTTAACAGTGGCAGTAATGTTAGCCAGCGCATGAACAGCGGCGAAATATCGCCTGATTTGGTGGCGGCTATTGGTGCAGTCGGGGCAGTCTTGGCCTGCATCATTTTTATCATCGTCATTGTCTTTGCTTTGGTGAGCCTTGTTGCGCGAGGCGGGTTAATTGATGCCGTTGCCCGCATTGACGATGGTGAAACAGTCACTTTGGGCGAAGCATTTGCCGCCGGAACAGCCAAAATTTGGTCGTTGCTGGGTATGAGCCTTTTGCTTTATTTGCCTTACTTTATCCTGTTAACGGTTGGGATCAGTGTGGTTATTTTTGGTGTCTTTGCCTCCGCAGGGGGTGCGGCTTTGTCCGGCTCATTTGAGAACGGCAGCCCCGATGCCGTTTTAGGGGCAATGGGTATCTTTTTTGTCTGCTTTATTGTTTTGATGTGTATCCTCATCCCTGTTGGCGTCCTTTTGCAATTTATTCATGCCTTTGCCTTTCGGGGCATTATGCTGCAAGAGTTGGGGGCGGCGGATGGCATTCGGCATGGGTGGCAGGTGCTGCGTGAAAATGCCAGTGAAATTTTGATATTGGCGCTGTTGTTCTTTGTCATTGGCATTGTGTATTCATTTGCAGTCATGATTGTTTTGATGCCGTTGATTCTTGTTTTGTTTGTGCCTATGTTTGCTTCCATGATGCGCGGCGGTGATGTGGGCGTGTTTCAGATGCTTGTTTTGATAAGCGGGGGCATTTGTATTGGGATTTTTGGTGCGGTGCTGAATTCAATTATTACAACCTGGCGGTCGGCGACGTTTACGCTGGCTTACCGGGAGTTTACAAGTAAAAAGTTGGGTGATATGGCGGTGGACACGGCCGTTTAGCTTCACACTGCTATACAACTCAAGGCGCACGCAAAGGTGCGCCTTTTGTTTGTAGATTAACCTCAGTTCGAAGATAAAAAATGGGACGCAGATTTACCCGATAAACGCAGATTGATGGTTAGTTTGCAGAGTAACATCCTGAAAATAATAAAAAATCAGCGTTATCTGCGGCATCTGCGTTCTAATTCCGAACTCAGGTTAGATTAGGAAATAACACATGAAGCATGGTCAGATTTTTGGCGAAGCGTGGCGCTGGCTTTGGCAGCAGCCCGGATTGTGGCTGGTGGGCATCGTGTTGTCATCTGTCACTTTGGCGGGTACGGCCGTTCGCTGGTGGCTGTTTGATTATTTCATTGGGCGTTTTATAGAAGACCCACAGAACCTTAACTGGCTGGTGCGCCGGCTGCAATTTGTAGAGGGCAAAAGCGTGCTGGGCTGGACTGTGTTGTTTTTGGCCGTCGGGCTGCTTTTGTGGCTGCTCATGACGGCCGCTGAAGCCGGTCTCATTGAGTGGGTGCTGGCTTTGCGGGAGAAACGGCCGTTTTCCCTGCGCCAACTGCTTGCTGCCGGAAAAAAGTGGCTGGGTACATTCATCGCAGTAGACACCCTGCTCTTTTTACCCTGGTTTTTAGTCACCCTGGCCGCCATGCTTGTTTTTGCTGCTGTCATTGTTGGGATGATACTTGTGCTCTCAAACGGCCGTTTCCCGGACAGCGCTCCCATAGCCGGCATGATGGTCTCTTTTTTGTGCCTGTTCCCATTTGTGGTGCTTAGCATGGTTGCTGCTTTGCTGACGATGGCCTTTCGTCCGCTGGTTTTGCGCCAAATGGTGATGCAGCCTGCCGGTATACGGGCGGCCATCCGCCAAACGTGGCAGCAGTGCAAACACCGCTGGAGCGACGTTCTCATCCTGTTGGCTTTGTTGTGGGGCATTGCTTACATTTTTCGTACCGGCACACAGCTCGCCGAGATGGCTATCATCAGTTTGGGGTGGGCAAGCCAAGCCCTTTGGCTGACAGTTATTCGACTTCTGGTGTGGCTGTTGGTAGCATTGCTCTCTGTTGGTCTGCGAACGTGGACGGCCGTTACCTGGACAGTGGCCTGGCATGAATTGGTGACGCGAGATCGTTTTTCGACAAAGTTACCAGAGACAGGGCAGACGTAATCCGAAGCCCGTATACCGTTTTCCGACAAAGTTACCAGAGACAGCGCACACGGAACACGGATTACGGATTACGGATTACGGAACACGGAACACGGAACACGGATTGCGGATACGCCCGCCACACCCTTTATTTAATCTTTAATCATCAATCTTATCTTTCAGAGAAGCCAAATGAAATTAGGTGTAGATACTGGCGGCACGTTTACCGACTTTGTCTGGTTGGATGAAAACGGCCGTTTACGCATTCACAAACAACTATCCACCCCCCAAGACCCCTCCGCCGCCATTCTGACCGGCATCGACCACATCCAACTGCCGCTGACCGCAGAAGTGATACACGGCACTACCGTCGCCACCAATGCCCTGCTGGAGCGAAAAGGGGCACGTACAGCCCTCATCACCACCAAAGGCTTTGCCGATGTGCTGGCGATTGGCCGCCAAAACAGGCCGTCTTTGTATGCGCTGGTTCCCCAAAAACCTGCGCCTCTTATTCCCAAAGCGCGGCGTTTTGAAGTGGATGAACGGGTAACGGCGCAAGGTGAGGTGTTACGGCCGTTAAACACAGCCACACTCGCCCCACTGCTAGACCAAATAAACAGCGCAGGCATCGAATCGGCTGCGATATGCCTGCTGTTTTCCTTTTTATATCCCAAACACGAACAGCAAATTGCCGCCTATCTGCGCCAGCACGCCCCCCATCTGCACCTGTCACTTTCCAGCGAGATTTTGCCAGAATATCGAGAGTATGAACGCACGGCGACCACTGTCATCAACGCATTCGTCGCACCCATTATGGCAAAATATCTCTCCCGGCTGGCCGAAAAAATCAAACCGCGCCCACTTTCTGTAATGCAAAGCAACGGGGGAATCATCAGTGCAGAAACGGCCGCATCGCAGGCCGCCCGCACCGCTCTTTCTGGCCCGGCTGGCGGGGTGGTGGGGGCGCGTTTTGTCGCCGGGCAAGCCGGTTTCCCCAACATTATCACCTTCGACATGGGCGGCACAAGCACAGATGTGGCATTGTGCCCCGGCAAGCTGCCCACAACGGCACGCGGCTCCATTGCCGACCTGCCTTTGCGCCTGCCGATTATTGACATTCACACCGTCGGGGCTGGCGGGGGCAGTCTGGCAATGGTAGATGCCGGGGGCGCGCTGCATGTTGGCCCGCACTCTGCCGGTGCAGACCCCGGCCCGATGTGTTACGGCCGTTACCCGGAACAACTGCGCGTCACCACAACCGATGCCAATTTGCTGTTGGGACGGCTGGATGCCCATCATTTTTTGGGCGGCCACATGACGCTGGATGAAGAAGCCGCCCGTGCCGGGTTAACCCATTTGGCGCGGCAGTTGGGGGCGGCTTCAGCCGAAGAAGCGGCGTGGGGTGTGGTGCAGGTTGCCAATGCAGGCATGGAACGGGCTGTGCGCAAAATTTCTGTCGAGCGCGGCTACGATCCGCGCCTGTTTACGCTGGTTCCCTTTGGCGGCGCTGGCCCGCTGCATGTTTGTGAACTGGCGCAAAATTTGCAAATCCCGCGTGTACTCATCCCGTCTACACCGGGGGTGCTGTCGGCATTGGGCATGTTGGTGGCTGCCCCGACCAAGGATTATTCGCAAACGGTGATGCAGCTTGCGGCTGAGGTCTCTTTGGCTGATTTGCGGGCTGTTTTTATGCCAATGGTGGCACGGGCACAGGCCGAAATGGCGCAGGAAGGGCATACGGCCGTTTCCTGCCATTACAGTCTGGATATGCGGTATCACGGCCAGTCGCATGAACTAACCATTGGCATTGAACTGGCAGATGGGGAAGATATTTTGGCGAAATTCCATGCTGCCCATGAAAACCGGTATGGCTACCAACAGCCTGAAGCGGCGGTGGAATTGGTGAATGCGCGCGTAACGGCCGTTGCGCCTGTCTCTCCGCCGGTACTGCCCACTGCGCCGATTGGCCCCAGCGATGCAGCCCCCGCCAACATTGGGGAAAAACAGGTCTGGTTTAATGCCAGCCAGCCTGTACGCACACAGTTATATGACCGCGAGAAACTGCGGCCTGGTATGCACTTTGCGGGGCCGGCAGTTGTCTTTCAGTATGACACCACTGTGGTTGTGCCGCCTGCCTGGGAAACGGCCGTGGACACCGCAGGCAATTTATTACTCCATATTCGTAATTCGTAACTCGTCATTCGTCATTTTCAAAGGGGGCCACCAATGCTGACAAACAGAGGCTCCATAGGTATCATTTGCGGTGATGGAACAGGCAAGAAAAAGAAACAGTTGGTCTCGTTGGACAGAGTGGCTTTTATTGGCCGGGATTTTGCTGATTACGGCCGTTACCCGGATGGGCTGGCCCGGTTTAACTGAATTTAAGGCAGATGAGGCACGGCTGCTGCAATTGGCGCTGGAAATGGCCGATTTTAGCCAATTCCCCCTGCGCGGCATCAGTAGTTCTGTCGGTTTTCCCAATTTTCCCATGAATGTCTGGCTGTACGCCCTGCCGCTGCTGCTGTGGAAGCACGTCTACGCCGCCACGCTTTTTACCGGCCTGCTGAACACGCTGGCTGTCGCCGGTACGTATTGGTTGGCGCGCCGCTATTGGGGCGTCCCCGCGGCGCTGACGGCCGCCTTGATGTTTGCCGTTTCTCCCTGGGCTATCCATCATTCGCGCAAAATTTGGGCGCAAAATTTGCTGCCTTTTCTGGTGACGGGTTGGGGAATAACGGCCGTATCCACTTTCATCGAGCAGCGCAGTAAATTCATCATTCTCCATTTGCTCTTTTTGGCGATGGCTGTGCAGGTACATTTGGCAGGTGTGGCGCTGGTTCCGGTAACGGCCGTTTACCTGTTCATCTTTCGGCGGCGGGTCAACTGGAAATATACGGCCGTCGGCCTGATTACTGCCGGGTTAACCGCCCTGCCCTTCTTCTGGTACCTGTTGACGGCCGGACAGCAATACCTGAACGTAGGGGAAGCGGCTGCCGTCAGCAGCGCAGTTCGCGGCTGGGATTGGGCCGCGCTGCAGCACGCCTGGCGGCTCACCTCCGGCTGGCAGATTCACGCCCTGGCCGGGGAAGCGTTTGAAACTTTTTTGCAGACTGTGCCGCATATGACGGCCGTCTACTTCTTCTGGGGCGGGTTAATTCTGGGTGGATTGGCTGTGATAGTGCGGCACGTCTGGCAAACTCGCCGCCAACCGGACCGGAACACCGAACTGTACGCCATCCTGCTTCTTTGGCTGGCCGCGCCCATTTTGCTTTTTTCCTGGCCCCGCTTGCCTGCTGAGCTGCACTACCTTCTACCCATTTATCCCGTCCCCTACCTTGCCGCTGCCATTTTCATTAACCATTTACCATTTACCATTCACAATTCACAATTCACAATTCACAATTCCCCCACCAAATGGCAATGGCTTGCCCTCACCTTGCTGGCAATGACAGCCGCTGCTCACCTTTTTTACTGGTTCAGCCTGCAAAACTTCCTCAGCCAACAAGCCACACCGGGTGGTTTTGGCACACCACTCGCTTTGGAATTGGAAGCAGTAGATACAGCCCGCCAAAAATTTAGTGAAAGCGGTGCGGCAGAAATTCTGATTGCCGGGTTGGGTGATGACCCACAAGAGGATGCGTTTGCAGCGGTGTACAGGACACTGCTTTGGGACGTTCCCCACCGTTTTGTCAATGCGACGGACACTGCTGTTTTTCCACAGGATACGGCCGTCGTTTTGCTGGAGAACATTGGGCTAGGCGGAGAGGTATATTTGGAAGCGGCGGGGGATACGGCCGTCATTTCCCAACGGCGCGGCGAACCTGATTTGTACGTCCTGACGCTGGACGGGCCACCCACTCCCCGCCATATTTTCGACCCGCCGCCCATCCTGACCAACTGGGCATCCTACGCCGGCTACAATGATCCCGTTATGGCGGCTGATGGAGAAACGGCCGTCTGGCAGGTTTACTGGAACGCGGGGGAGCCGTCGGCAGTAGATACGCATATGTTTGTCCACGTGTTGAATGAACAGGGAGAGAGGGAGCAGCAGGATACGGCCGTGTTCCCCCCATCCCAATGGCGGCCCGGCGACCTTGTCGTCAACGTGTTCCGTCTGCCCTGGCCAGACAACGCCAATCTCATCCGCACCGGCATGTACATCTACCCGTCGTTGGAGCCAATTCTGGTTTTTGATGTGGCAGGAAACCCCTACACGGACGCGGTAGAAATTAAAATTAGAGAGCAGCTATCGAGACATACCAAAAAGTAACCGCAAAGTATTGTATTGCCGTAAGCGTTCAGTTAGTCAGCTAGTACCCGTAATCCGTAATCCGT
>CAZRIB010000149.1:0-8775 GCA_964600035.1 uncultured Ardenticatenaceae bacterium
GTTGGTAGTGCGGGTGGGCCGGCCGGAGCAGGTTGTGCCCCAGGTGGCGGCGGCGTGTGGGGCAGCGGCCGTGTATGCCCAGGAAGATGTGTCGCCGTTTAGCCGCAGACGGGATACGGCCGTTGCCGCTGTGACCCCCCTGCACCTGACAAATGGCCTCACCGTTCATCCGCCCGACCTGATTCGCAAAAAAGATGGCACACCCTACACCGTCTTCACACCGTTCAGCAAGGCGTGGCGGGCGCTGCGGCTGCCCCATCGCCGCGATTTACTACCCGCACCGGAACGACTGACCACGCCGGAACGGCTGGCCACGCCAGCCGATATATCATCTGACCCGCTGCCTCCTGCGCCAACCACCAACCCGCTTTTCCCGCCCGGCGAAACGGAAGCGCGGCGGCGGCTGGCGGATTTTGCGGATGGGGTAATTTTTGGCTATGGAGACGGCCGTCACCAACTCGACCGCGAAGGCACATCCCAACTATCGCCATATTTGCGCTTTGGTATGATCTCGGCGCGGGAAGCAGTGGTGGCCGCTCTGGAAGCCCGTGCCGCCGCCCCCACGCCCACTGCCCAAAAGGGAGCAGACGTCTGGCTGAATGAGCTGATCTGGCGCGAATTTTACACCGCCATTCTGTATCATTTTCCTCATGTGCTGGCACGCAGTTTCCGGCCCAAGTATGATGCCATCCCCTGGCGCAATGACCATGCTGAGTTTGCTGCCTGGTGTGCCGGGCAGACGGGTTATCCGGTGGTGGACGCGGCGATGCGCCAACTGCTGGAAACGGGCTGGATGCACAACCGGGCGCGCATGATTGTGGCCTCGTTTTTGGTGAAGGATTTGCTGATTGATTGGCGCTGGGGGGAGCGGTGGTTCATGCGGCATTTGGTGGACGGCGACCCGGCGGCGAACAACGGCGGCTGGCAGTGGACGGCGGGCACGGGCACGGATGCCGCGCCCTACTTTCGCATTTTTAACCCGACGACGCAGGGGAAGAAGTTTGACCCGAAGGGGATTTTCATTCGCCGCTGGCTGCCGGAGCTGGCAAATGTGCCGGATAAGTATATTCATGAGCCGCATTTGATGGAAACGGCCGTGCAGCAACAAAGCGGCTGCCTCATCGGGCAGGACTACCCGGCCCCCATCGTAGACCACCGGCTGGCGCGAGAACGGACGCTGGCGGCTTATAAAGATATTTAAGGACACGGATGCACACAGATGAACGCGGATAAAAATGTGTGCAAATCCGTGTTTATCCGTACAATCCGTGTCCTATTCATAAAACAGGACAACCGAAAAATATGACCACATCACAATTTGAGAACCAGCAGTACATCAATCTGGAGACGTTTAAGAAAAATGGGCAGGGGGTGAAAACGCCGGTATGGTTTGTGCTGGCGGATGGCGTTTTATATACGCGCACCATGGCTAATTCATGGAAGGTAAAGCGGCTAAACCGCAATCCCCAGGTGCGTGTGGCGCCGTGTGATGCGCAGGGGAATGTATTGGGTGAATGGGTAAACGGCCGTGCCTATGAAATTCACGACGACACCCAGGCCAAACAAATTAACGCCCTGATGAACAAAAAATATGGCCTGCTCAAACGGGGATTTGATTTGATGGGTAAAATACGGGGGCGGCAAATGACGGCCGTTCGCATTGAGCTGGATACAAGGACAAACGAAAACGATGAGCAATAAAGCAGAAATTAACAAACCCGCGCCAGATTTCACACTGGCTGATTTTGAAGGAAACAACGTAACACTCTCCGATTTTCGGGGAAAAAAGCACGTTTTTCTCGTGTTTAATCGCGGCTTTATGTGACCATTCTGCCGCGCGCATATGGCGCAGTTGCGCCAGGACAAAGCTTTGTTCGATGAAAAAGAGGTGGAAATTATTGTTGTCGGGCCAGAAGGGCCAGATGCATTCCGTTCTTATTGGCAAGACCATCACCTGCCATTCATCGGTCTGCCAGACCCCAAGCATTCTGTGTTGAAGTTGTATGGACAGGAGATTAAGTTGTTCAAATTCGGCCGTATGCCTGCCCAGGTTGTGGTAGACAAGGAAGGCATTGCCCGCTTTGTGCATTATGGGCATTCAATGAGTGACATCCCGAAAACAGAGGAGGTGCTAGCCAGTCTGGCTTAGTGCCCGGAGCATTTCACGACTGTTTTTTGATACCGGAGACGGCCGTTTCACATCAAAACGGCCGTCTTTTTTTGTTTCTCCTTAAGCAGCATAATAAGGTTTTTGCCGCAAACTAATGTCATTACTCTCTAAAAATACCACTCTGTCGTATCCTGATAGCTTTTCGCAAAAGTTGAGGTTGAATATGAAAAAATGGCAATGGATTTGGGTGCTGGGTTTCTTGCTGACAGCAACGGCCGTTTATGCACACGGCGACGTAGCGTTAGGGCCATATAACGTGGTGGCTGGCTGGGAAGTAGAGCCGCCCATTGTGGGCGAACGAAACGCCATCGTGCTGACGTTTTCCAAAGAAGGCGAGCCAGTCACCAACGTTGACGAGTCACTAACCATCAACATTATCTATGCCGGGAAAGTATTTGCTGGCCGGGTAGAGCAAACGGCCGTTTCCGGGCAGTACCGCATTGAACTTTTGCCAACAGTACGTGGACAATACCATGTGCAGATCGTTGGCACGCTGGGCGACACGGCCGTAGATGCCACATTGGAACCAGAAGAAGTCCTTCCCGCCGATACGCTCCAATTTCCAGAACAACCGGCCGACCTCGCCACCTTGCAGAGCAACATAGACAAGCTAACCAGCCGGGTACAAACCGCCATCATTGCCGCCGCCATCGGATTACTGGCCGGGTTGGCGGGCGTGGGCACAGCCATTTATGCCCTGTACCGGCAAAGGCGGGCGCAGTCATGAAAGCAAAAGTTATCTTTCTCCTGTTTATCATCACCGCGGCAGCGGCCTGCGGCAGTGGCACAGAAACGGCCGTTTCCCCCACCCAGACAAACCCAACCACACCGGTAAACACCGCGCCCACTGCACCCGCCACCACAACAGCAGGCGCACCATCCGGCAAAATTGCTTTCATCCAGCTTGACCAAAGCGGCAGTGCCCCTCAAACCAATCTGGTCATTTACGACGTGGCCGCCCAAACCATCACGCCCTTGTTTACACCACCGGCAAACAGCATCCTTTACGCAGCCGACTTCTCCCCCGACGACAGCCAGGTTGCCTTGGCTTATGCGCCTCCGCCACCGCCGGGCGACATTCAATTTGGCTACACCGGCCTTTACCAGCTCCAAATCGGCACAGACACCCCATCACTGCTCATCGACAAACAAGTCGCTGACGAAATTTTCTTTCATCCAACCTGGTCACCAGATGGCAAGCACATTGTTTTCTCTCACATGGGGCCGGAAGATGGTTCGCCAACTGGATTTTTTCAGGTTACGCTGGAGCAGTTGAACACGGAAACAGGCGAAACGGCCGTACTCGCGCCTGACGGCATTTGGGCACGGGTTTCGCCCGATGGCAGCCAAATTGTCTATGCCTACTCAGAACCCACAACACAGGGCAATGAGTTAGTCATCATCAATGCCGATGGCAGCAATCCACGCAAACTCACCGCCTTTAATGATTTTGTTGCCGTTGATTCACCGGTTTGGTCGCCAGACGGCCGTTTCATTTACTTTAGCGCCGTCACCGAAGACACCTTGCCCCCACCAACCCCCACCTCATTTTGGGACCGCTTGTTTGGGGTAAAAACCGCCCTGGCGCATGACATCCCCTCCGACTGGTGGCGCGTTCCTTCAAATGGCAGCACTCCCCCAGAACGTATCACAGAAATTCGGGAAATAGGGTTGTATGGGGACTTTTCACCAGACGGCCGTTATTTTGCGTTTATCAGCACCACCGGCCTCTACATCATGGAAGCCGATGGCACGAATTTGAGCAAGGTATTGGAAACGGCCGTTGTTGGCGGCGCCCTGTCCTGGATACCGTAAAGCGCAGTGCATGATTAAATTTCCGATGAAAACCTACCGCAAATACGCGCTTTTGCTCCTGTTGCTATTAATCTTCACGTCTGCGGTCCCAGCCCTGGCCCATGCCAACCTGCTGCAAGCCAACCCGGCAGCCAACGCCCGGCTGGACAAAGCGCCGGTTATCATCGAATTATTCTTCAGCGAGCCAATTGAAGCCGGATTTAGCACCATTCAAGTGCTGGACAGCAGCGGCAAACGAGTGGACAACAACGACAGCACTGTTGACCCCGGCAACCCTGTGCGGTTGACGGCAACGGTTCGCTCCCTGCCGCCGGGCATTTACATCATCTCCTGGCGCGTCCTGTCCTCCGTAGACAGCCACGTTACCGCCGGCTCCTATCCCTTTGCCATTGGCAATGTAGAAGAAACAGCCCTGTCTGCCGCCGCACAAAACGGCCGTTCACTCGATTTTGCACCCGGCGAAGTCCCTGCTCGCTGGCTAACCTACCTGGCGGCGATGGCATTGGCCGGCAGCTCACTGTTTATGCTGCTGGTATGGCGACCGGTGTTCAGTAAGCAGTATGCAGTATTCAGTAAGCAGACATCATTGAACAGTGGACACGACTTACTACTTACTGATCGCTACTTATTGCCCACTGCCCTTCTCGCCTTGCTGCTGGCCGGGATTTTCTGGCTGATGGTGCAGGCGGGGCAGGTGAGCGGCGGCGGGTTGGCCTGGCCGGGACAAACGGCAGTGACTCGGGTGCTGTTCATGACTCGGTTTGGTGCTTTGTGGGCTGGGCGGCTGGTGGTCGCGGCAGTGATGTGGGTGCTGTTGAAACGGCCGTCTACCATCCTGAATCGTTGGCTGTTTCTGGCAGCCAGCATGTTACTGCTGCTCACTTTGAGCCTGGGCAGCCACGCCGCCGCCAAACCAGAACCACTGCTGCCGGTTCTCGCCGATTGGCTGCACCTGATGGCGGCGTCGGTGTGGGTGGGTGGCCTGTTCCACTTTTTGGCGGCACTGCTGGCCCTGCGCCGGTGGGATGGCAGAGAACGGGTGCAGATAACGGCCGTTCTCATCCCGCGCTTTTCGGCATTGGCAGTCGTCAGCGTCAGCCTGCTGGTACTGACCGGCGTGTACGGCTCGATGGTGCAGGTGGGGTCATGGGCGGCATTAACAGGCACGGCTTACGGCCGTATCCTTCTGCTGAAAATCGCCGTTTTTCTGCCCATGCTGGGACTGGGCGCACTCAACTTGCTGGTTACATCCCCAAAAATGAAACAGGCAGCAGCCTCCGGCAGCGGCGGTCGGGTACGGCCGTTTCGCCATCTTGTCACCGGTGAAGTGGGTCTGGGTGTGCTGGCTTTGCTGGCGGCAAGCCTGCTCACCGCCATGCCCGTGCCAGAACCACCAGATGCCGCCCCCGCCATCAAACAAACCGCCGCCGCCGATGATCTGGAAATTGCGCTGGAAGTTGCACCGGGTCGCGTGGGGTTAAACAGTTTCACGGTGGCGCTGGCCGCGAACGGCAAACCGGTCGAGGCTGATGAGGTGGCACTGCTGTTTACGCCGGTAACGGCCGGTGTGCCGCCCAGCGAGGTGCAGTTGGAAGCGGCGGGTGACGGTGTGTACCGTGTGGAAGGGGGCTACCTGGCTATGCCGGATGCGTGGCAGGTGCAAACGGCCGTTCGCCGCACCGACCATTATGATACATTTGCCAATTTTAACGTGAGCGTGGGCACGAACACGGCCGTTTCTGCCGTGCGCTGGCATCGGATTACCGGCGGGCTGTTGTTTGTGGCCGGGCTGGTGCTGCTGGCTGGCGGCTGGGGAACTGTGCGGTCTGGGCAAACGCGAACAACGCAATTAACGGCCGTACTGCTCGCCGCTGTCGGCATATTCGCCTTCATCCGCCCGCCCATCGTGGACGAAAACGCCATTTTGCCCAACCCTATCCCGCCCAATGCCGATTCGATTGCCGCCGGAAAAGTGCTGTATTTGGAAAACTGCGTCCCCTGTCACGGCCTGACCGGGCAGGGAGATGGCCCAGTGGGCATTACCCTCAATCCGCGCCCCGCCGATTTGACGCAGCACACAGCACCCGGCGTTCACCCGGACGGCCGTCTCTACAACTGGATTACCGACGGCGTGGAAGGTTCGGTGATGCCAGCCTTTGGCAGTGCTTTGTCCGACGAAGAAAGATGGCATGTGGTCAATTACATTCGCACGTTGAATCAACCTTAAAATAAGTGAGGAAAGTTATGCTGCCGTTTCGATTGAATCGTTTTTTGATCATTGTTGTTTTGGTGCTGGCTGTGGCTGGCTGTGGTGGGAATGAAGAAGCAGCAGGGTTTGTAACGGCCGTACCCAATCAAGCTGTTCTACACGAAGAAGGTGACGGCCATGACCACGCCCACGTGGATGAGTCAGAAGCAACAGGGCAGCTAGAAGTTGTCGTGGTTCCTTCTGAATTGGTCGTTGGCCCTAACCGGTTTGCTGTGGGCATTTTCGACACAGACGGGACTCTCGTTCAGGATGCCCAGGTGCATTTTCATTACTTTGACCTGAGTGATCCGGCCAACCCTGTGCTGGAGTCGGAGGTAACGGCCGTACCCATTCACGCCCCGGACGGCTACACCACCATCTTTGCCGATGAGCGCACATTTGACCGGGCAGGCACATGGGGAGCAGAGATACAGGTACGTTTCCCAGACGGCCGTGCCGACATTCAGCGCATCGCCTTTGACGTGCTGGAAGAGAGCATCAGCATTACCCCCGGTGAAAAAGCCCCTGCCATCACCACCCCTACCCTCACCGACACGGACGGCGACCTGAGCCAATTAACATCCGCCGCAGAACCCAATCCCGCCTTCTACGAGATGACCCTCACCGAAGCACTGTCCAATGGCAAGCCCACTGTCCTGCTGCTGGCTACCCCTGCCTTCTGCCAGACCCGTTTTTGCGGCCCGGCTTATGAGATTACTAACGCCCTCTACGCCGACTACGGCAGCAATTACAACTTCATCCATGTGGAAGTATTTACCGGCCTGCCAGACCCGGCCGCCAATGGCTGGCAGTATGCCCCGGTCATGAATGCCTTTGGCCTGGCGACAGAACCCTGGCTGTTTGTCATTGATGCCAACGGCACAGTAACCTACCGGGTCGAAGGCATTTTCACGCAAGATGAAATAGCGCGCCAGTTGGAAACTTTGGCAAATTGATCAGATTTCATCTAATTGGCTACGCGAAATTATGCGTGAGCGAAGAATGAGGGTTTGGTTTTTTGCTTGACAAACCGGCCAAACCAAAGAATGATGCAGTTGAACAAAGCCGGGTTAGCCAGTTAACAGCCATGCTTTGATCGCCTTACCCAAAAACAACATAAAAGGAGCAAAGCATGAAACAAAGTATGATTCCTCAGGATGGCGTTGTCGTTGACCGGCAGTTTGATGCCCCTGTCAGTCTTATCTGGCGGGCGTGGACAAACCCTGACGATTTTAAGCAGTGGTATGGCCCGACGGGGTTTACTGTGCCGGTGGCAAAGCTGGATGCAAGGGTAAACGGCCGTCGCCTGGTGTGCATGGCCTCGCCGGATGGCAGCAAGCAGATGTGGACGGTGGGCACGCACAAGGAACTGGCCCCTAACCGGCGGCTGGTGTACACGGAAAGCCCGTCTGACGAACAGGGCAATGCTGTCTCGCCAGAAGCAATGGGGATGCCGCCGGGTTTCCCCACAGAATCGGTGGTGACGGTGACGCTGAATGAAGAAAACGGCCGTACCCACCTGACCCTCACCCACACCGGCGTTCCAGAAGGAGCGGCGGGCGGCTGGAACATGGCCTTTGACAAGCTGGCCGATTACATCAAAACCACATCCTGAGCAAAGCATGATGTTACAACCACACAGCCCCGAATGGTACGACCGGCTGTCCCGGATGCAGGCGGGCTACTACTACCCCTGGAAATCCACCCTGTCGCCGCTAAATGGGGAAGACGAATATGTGCAAATGGCGCGTGAGTTGATGGCTCCGGACAAAGTTGTGCTGGATGTCGGGTGCGGGCACGGGGAGATTCCCATCCAATTTGCGCCGTTGTGCCGGTGGGTGGTGGGGTATGATCGTACGACGGCTTTCATTGAGATGGCGCGGGAAACGGCCGTAACCCAACACATCCCCAATATCACCTTCGTTTTGGCCGATTCCTTGCCTGCTTTGCTCGCCTCTCCCGATTTGCCCGCCCATATTCGCCACTTTGACATCATCATCAGCCGCCGCGGGCCATTGGACTGGGTGGAAAATGTCCGCATGGCTGCCAAACCGGGCACAATTTTGTTTGTCCTCAACCCCAAGGAAAGCATTCTGCCCGTTTGGAATGAGCGGCTCCCTGAACCACTCCGGCTGGCCAATCCGAGTACGCGCACCCGGCGGCAGTCGGTGGAGCAGCGGCTGGCGCTGGCTGGCCTTTCGCTGCACAGCGCCTGGGCGTTTGATGTGCCGGAATATTTTGCCACGCCTCAGGATTTGTATGACAAGTTGAGCTGGGGATACACACCGGATGAAGTGCCATCGTTTACGGCCGTTTCTCCCCTGCTCGACCAGATTTTTGCCGATTATGCCGATGAGAAGGGGCTGGCTGTGCCACACGGCCGTTTTCTGTGGCAGGCAGTGGTGGATTAGAATACGTCATCCGAAAACCGTACACCGTTTTCCGACGAAATTACCAGAGGCAGCGCATACTGATAACTAAATACGAATTACTGGATACGGGTCCCAGGTAACCTGAAGTCTGATTTTCTAAAAGCTTTTTG
>CAZRIB010000150.1:0-8753 GCA_964600035.1 uncultured Ardenticatenaceae bacterium
TAGAACACACGGATTATGAATTATGAATTATGAATTACGGATTACGGATTACGGATTACGGCTACTAGCTGACCAACTGAACGCTTACGATTTTTCTCTGGTAACTTCAAATTCTCCGCGCTCTTTACAACTCTCTGCGGTTGCTTTTTTCGGAAGAGTCATTTGTGATAGTCCCCCTCTTGGGTGTTGTTGGGTAAAATAGGCTACTCAACACCGAACAAGAGAGGGGTCAATGAATCAATTAGCTAATGTTGGCGATTTTTGTCCAAATGAAGCTTGTTCCGATTATGGCAAGCTTCAGAAAAACCAGTCAAAACAGAACCTTGAAAAAGATGGTTTCACAGCCAGCGGAATACAGCGTTTTCAATGTCGAATTTGCAAACAAACATGGCTCTTTAGGATTTCATGAGGTTGACACCAGATGTAGGGGCAGGTTTCAAACCTGCCCCTACTGTACCCCGTGAATCCCAAAAGACCCTCAAAATCTGAAAAAACCGTTATACTCCACCCAATACCACCACCACACGGAAACCAGTAACCATGTCTGAACAACCAACCAACACCTGCCACGTCATCTTTATGCCTGCCGGGCGGCGCGGGCAAATAGCCAAAGGGACAACCATTCTGGAGGCCGCCCGCCAACTGGGTGTAAGCATCGAATCGATTTGCGGCGGCAGAATGACCTGTAATAAATGCCGCATCCAGGTACAGGAAGGCCATTTTGCCAAAGACGGCATCACCTCCGCCGCTGCCCATCTTTCCCCGGCTTCCCAAAGCGAGCAAAAGCTTCTCCAACGGCTTGGCACGCCCCATTACCGCCTTTCCTGCCAGGCACAGGTACACGGCGATTTGCTTATCTTTGTGCCAGAAGAAAGCCGGGGAAATCAGCAAATCATTCGCAAAACGGCCGTTTCCCGCGCCATACCCCTCCAGCCAGCCATTCGCCTGTACCACGTGCAGGTAGACCCGGCCACCTTAGGCGACCATCGCGGCGACTGGGGCAGAGTGCAAGATGCCCTGACCGCACAAGCCAACATCCGCCCGGCGGCCATTGCCCTGCCTGCCCTGCGCCAACTGCAAACAGCCCTGCGCCAGGGGCAGTGGACAGTCACCGCAGCCATCTGGCAGCAGCAAGAAGTGATAGACATACAGCCCGGTCAGACAGAAGAAGGCATTTACGGCACGGCCGTAGACATTGGTACAACCACCATCGCCTGCCATCTGTGCCATTTGCAAACCGGCGATATTATCGCCTCCACCTCCGCCATGAATCCCCAAATTCCCTTTGGCGAAGATTTAATGAGCCGCATCTCTTACGCCACCAGCCACCCCAACGGAACCCGGCAAATGCAAACGGCCGTTCTCCAAACCATCAACAAGCTCACCGCCCAGGCCGCCAAAGAGGCCGGTATTCGTCCCCGCCAAATTATGGACTGCGTGCTGGCCGGCAACACCACCATGATCCACCTGCTGCTTGGCATAAACCCCGCAGAACTGGGCGGCGCGCCTTTTGCCCTGGCCATTCGCAACAGCATGGACATTCCGGCCAGCCAGCTTGGCCTGCGTATTCACCCTGCCGCCCGCGCCCACATTTTGCCAGCCCAGGCCGGACACGTTGGCGCAGACAACACGGCCGTTCTCCTGGCTGAAGCTCCTCACCAACAAGATGAAGTCACACTCATCATCGACGTGGGCACAAATGCGGAAATTGTGCTGGGCAACAGCCAATGGCTGTACAGCGCATCCAGCCCCACCGGCCCGGCTTTTGAAGGGGCACAAATTACGCATGGCATGCGGGCGGCCCCCGGCGCTGTGGAACGGGTACGCATTGACCCCACCACACTGGAGCCGCGTTTTCAGGTAATTGGCGAACCCCGCTGGTCGCACGAATGGCCTTCTGGCCCAAATGTGCCGGTGGCAGAACAGCCGCAGCAGTTGGCGGCTGGCATTTGTGGTTCTGGCATTATTGAGGCAGTGGCGGAGCTGTATTTGCGTGGCATTTTGTTGGCAAACGGCCGTTTCAACCCCCAATCACCTTCACCGCGGCTGCAATGGCACGGCCGTAAAGGCCAATACCTGCTTGCCACAGCCGCCGAAAGCGCATCAGGTCAACCTATTTTCATCACCCAGGACGACATTCGTGCCATTCAGCTTGCCAAAGCCGCCCTGTATGCCGGTGCAAAACTGCTTATGCAGGAAGCGGCCATTACCCGTGTGGACAAAATTTTGCTGGCTGGCGCGTTTGGCAGTTACATTGACCCCCTGTATGCCATGATTTTGGGCATGGTTCCTGACTGCGACCTGGCTCATGTGTATGCCATTGGCAATGCGGCTGGTGATGGGGCACGGATGGCTTTGCTCAACGTTGGCAAGCGTGAGGAGGCACAGCAGTTGGTAAAGCAGATACGCTATGTGGAAACGGCCGTTCACCCTGCCTTTCAAGACACCTTTGTCAGCGCCATCCACATTCCCCACGCCCAGGACAACTTCCCCCACATTGCCCACCTGCTGCCAACAGAAACGGCCGTTTCCCCACCACCCCGCCGTCCCCGCCGCAGGAAAAAATAAATGTCTGGATGATTGCCTATTCCACCTGCACCACATAATCAAAAATCCGCCGCTTGATACGCAGCCGGTTCAATTTCAAACCAATGTCAGCAATTTCAGCATCTGGCCGGTACAAATAATCAAACGCCAGTTGGTTATTGTCGGCCAATTTACGCACATTCAGCGCATGCGACAGCGCAAACTCCAGCTTCTCCCGCGCCAATACATAATGCTCACGCTGCCAATACAGCCGTTCAGACTGGGACTGGCCCGCCGCCATTTTTGCATCAATGTCTGCCAATTGTTTATCAATGGCCGCTATTTTTTCGGCCAACTGTGCCA
The DNA here is from genome assembly GCA_964600035.1 of uncultured Ardenticatenaceae bacterium. Taxonomy (GTDB): domain Bacteria; phylum Chloroflexota; class Anaerolineae; order Promineifilales; family Promineifilaceae; genus CAZRIB01. Next base: position 2,890 of record CAZRIB010000150.1, read on the forward strand.
AAATGGCCGGGTCTGGCAGGCTGGTGTTGGGGCCAACGCGCCAGCGCAGCGGGGTAAGCAGGGTGACACGGCCGTTTCCGGTTTGCGCCGTGCCATTGGGAGAAAAATGGGACATCTTCACCGTCACAATCTTTTTGGGCGGAACCCCATCAATTTGTGCGGCTGGCTCTCCCCACACATCCGTTTGCATGTAGGGGCTGGTAAACGGCCGTGTCTCTCCAGTTGGGTTATAAAAACGGGCAAACACCTGACCATCTGCCACAAACAAAGCACTAAGCGGCAGTGCCTCTTGCAGAAGCGGCCACTCTGTTTGCGTGCCTGCACCCGCTTTTCGCACCACCAGCGGCGGATTTTGGTAAGCGGCGTTTAACTGCTGCAATGTCATTCCTTCTGGAGAAAATTGGCCGACGGCAGCGGCCACTTCATGCCGCACAGTCCGCTCACAGCGGCCGTCTGGCACATAAAAGAATGGCCCGGCATCGCCTACCCGATTTTGCAAATTGGCGGCGGTTAGCCATTCTGCTGTGCGCCGCAATGTCAGGCTGAGTGTGCCTGTTTCTTCACTGCGGTAAGCGTGTATGCCTTTGGCAAAAACGGCCGTTGTCTCCACCCCATTTGTCACAGAGACCACATCATGAAACGGAAACGTATTGACCGCGTTCAACTCACGCTGACCTAACAGCACACTGGCCAGCGTATCCGGCAAATCTCGCGGCAGCAAATCCCGGTCTGCTGCTGGCCGCTTTACCATATCAAACGGCATCCCGGCGTAAAATGTACCGGCATAACCCGGCTGAAACACCATTTCCACACTCAAATCAGCCCCGTGTGAATTCAGGTCAATTGTCCAGCGCACCAACGGCGACTGGTCAAATAGCAGGCGAACATCCGCCGAGACCCATCGGGCATCTTGCTGCCATTTGGCAGAAAAAGCCACTTCACAATGATAGCGGCTTCGTGCCACCACACGCGGCGGCGAGACGGGGGTCAATGTGCCCAACTGCGCCCCTGTTTTGTCAGAGTACAGGTCGCCATGTTCGGCAAACACGGCAAATGTGCCCAACGTGCCCTGGTCTATCTGCACCTGTCCAGATGGGGTGACTTTGGCGGTATAGTGGTTGTTTTTCCACACAAAATGGTCAATGGGTTCGTCTGACTGTTCTACTGACACTTTTTCTGCGACCGGCCACACACCCACGCCAGCACTTTGCACATGAACCAATGTTTTCTCGTTCAACACCTGCCATGTGTCGCAGGCAAAGGGGTTGGTGCTGATGGCGTAATCGCCGGGGGCAAAGTCGTGGAAGATGGTGTTCAATGAGGCCTGAATTTCTTCTGCCAACCCGTCGGCAATCTGCCGGTAGCTGTAGGTCATTTTTTCATGTACCTGGTCTATGCTGACGCCGCAAATGCAGTCGTGGACGGCGTTTTGCAGGAGCATGCGTCCCCATTGTTCGTACTGTTTTTCGGGATACGGCCGTCCCTTTAGCCAGGCCATTGCAGCTAGCGGTTCACACAATTGAAACAACTGTTGCTCACAATCCCGCGCCATCACCTTCAAATAAGTACGTGCGGAAAGTGTACCGGGAAAAACGGCCCCATATTTACCGGAGTTTAATTCGCCGGCAATCGTGGGCAGTGACAGCCCTTTTTGGCGCAGGGTTTGGGCAAAAGTGACGGGTGTGGCTTCTTGCAAAGTAATGTCAGGGCGGATGCCCGGCAGGCCGGTGAGAAAGCGGTAAGGGTCTTCGGGGTTGTCTTCCAGGTCATAGCCGTCGAACAGAGGAATGTCGGGCGTAGGATAATACGGCCGTAATTTCTCCACCTCTGCGTGCAGCCGGGGCAGTGCCACTTCTGGCACATGGGTCACGCCATACAGGTTGCGGTAGCCGCCAAACAAATTAATGGTGAGCAGTTGGCTGCCATCGGGCGACTGCCAATGGAAGTAGGGTGTCATCTCTGGCACGCCGCGCCAAACATACACGGCATCTACCCCAAACAGGCTGTGGATTTGCGGGGATTGGCTGATGTGGCCGAATGTGTCTACCAGCCAGCCGGTTTTCATGCTGCCACCAAGCTGTTGGGTGTCTTTTTGGCCGTACTGCAAATTGCGAATGAGGAGTTCGCCGCTGGTTAACTGCCAATCTGGCTGGCAGTAGTAGGGGCCGATGAGGAGACGGCCGTTTCCCACCAACGCCTTTACCTTTTCCGCGTATGCCGGAGCCACCGCCAACAAATCCTCCATGACCAACGTTTGCCCATCAAACAAAAAGTGAAAATCCGGGTTCTCGGCGGCCAATTCTTCCAGCTTGTCAATCAGGCCGGGAATCCATTGGCTGGTATAAACAGAGGTCAAAAACCATTCCCGATCCCAATGTGTGTGATTAATGATGTGGACGTTTGTTTTTGTCATGAGGGCTGCGGGTACAACATTTGTTTGGTTTCCTGGTCAGCCCAGCGGATTTTGTCGGCGGGGAAGCGCAGCCAAACATCATCATTTGGCGCTACCTGGAAGGTGGGATGGGTGGACACTTTAATTGTGTCGCTGCCAATGTTGACTGTAAGTAAATTTTGCGCGCCTAGTGGTTCTACGACCAGCACTTTTACCTTTAAGGCATCCTCGGCTGGCGTGTTGAGTGTCTCCATGTTTTCGGCACGAATGCCCAACCATACAAATTTGCCGTCATATTGTTTGAGGATGGGTTCCATTTCAGATGAAGGTGTGACGTGGAAGCCGTCGATGTTGACTGAGAGACGGCCGTTTTCCTGCTGCACCTGTCCGGTCAAAAAGTTCATCGGTGGATTACCAATAAACCCGCCCACAAAATGATTGGCTGGCATATCATAAACAATGGACGGCTCATCAATTTGTTGAATCACGCCATCCTTCATCACTGCAATGCGATCCCCCATACTGAGGGCTTCAATCTGGTCATGGGTCACATAAATGGTGGTCGCCTTAACATCGGCCAGCAGCTTCTTTAGCTCCGCCCGCATTTCCAAACGAAGCAGCGCATCCAGATTGCTCAATGGTTCATCCATCAGCAGCACCTGGGCATCCATTGCCAAGGCTCGTGCCACAGCCACACGCTGCCGCTGACCGCCGCTCATCTTGTTAGGATACCGGTCAAGCAATGATTCAATATGCATCATTTCGGCGGCCTGATAGACCCGTTTTTTAATGGCTTCCGGGTCAACTTTTTTCATTTTCAAGCCAAAGGCAATGTTGTCGAAAACCTTCATATGGGGAAAGATGGCGTAGCTTTGGAACACCATAGAGATGTTGCGTTCTCGCGGCGGCAAGTAGGTCACGTCGCGCCCGCCAATGGTAATGCGGCCTTCGTCGGCCATGCCCAGCCCGGCAATGGCACGCAGCAGGGTTGTTTTGCCGCAGCCGCTCGGCCCCAAAAGCACAACAAATTCCTGGTCTTTGATAGTTAGGTTGGCATTGTTGACTGCCACAAAATCGCCAAATCGTTTGGTTACATTTTCAATTCTGATTTCTGCCATTGTGTATTTCCTTCATTGCGTAACGGCCGTTTCCGCCTGCCGCGCCAAAACAGCCCACGCATCAATTACTTACTGACCTGCCCCCACATATTGAACAAATAGCGGCGAATCACAAAAATAAAAATCAACGACGGAATGAGCATAAAAAAGCCGCCAGCAAACTGATACGGTTCCGGCGACTGGCCTAATACAGCCAACACCTGTGCCGGTAATGTCCGGTTTTGAATTGTCAACACACTGGCCGCAAACACCTCGTTCCACGACATCACAAATGTGAAAATAGCAGAAGCAGCAATACCCGGCAGCACCAGCGGGAACACAATATAACGAAAAGCCTGCCTGGGCGTACAGCCAAACACCATCGCCGCCTCTTCCAATTCATAAGGGATACTGGCAAACACACTGCCAATGACTAACACCGTGGTAGGCAGAGTTAAAGCCGTATGCATCAGCGCCAGACTGTAGACGCTGTCAAAAATACCCACCTGAATAAATACGACCGCCAACGGAATAGCCAAAATCACAATGGGGAAGGCGCGAACCGCCAAAATTGACATTCTGAAAAAGTTGCGGCCGGGGAAAATATAACGGGACAAGGCATAACCGGCGGGTGCCGCAATAATGGTAGAAAGCACCAGCGTAATGGCCGCCACAATGATACTGTTAATCACTCCGGGAATAATGCCTTCCGAATTCAGAAAAAATTTCATTGTTTCCAACGAAAAAGGAATGAAAGGCAAAACCCCTTTAGGGTAAGCGCGCACAGTTTCCGGGGTGGTAAAGGCCATTGAGCCAATAAAGAAAATGGGGAGCAAAATCCACAAAGATATGGCAATAGCAATGGCATAGGTTGCCATGCGTCCCCGGCGCTGCCGCCGCAGCATTTTACGGTGGTATGCCCGCACTTCATCTGAGACTTGTACAGGCTGGTTGTCACTGTTTAGCGTCATTCTGCCACCTCCTCCTGGGTGCGAACCAACCGCAAATAAACGGCCGCACTCACCATTGACAACAGCAAAATAAAGCCAGAGTAAGCCGCCGCAACATTCGGGTTACGCAGATCGCTGTATTGGCGGAATGTTTCGTTTGCCAACACCGTGACCACATCTCCCCCACTCAACGCAATAACCACGGCAAATACTTGCAAAGCCAAAATGGTTCGTAAAATCAGGGCAACCTGCAAGCTTGGTTTAAGCAGGGGCAAAATGACATGACGCAACCGCTGCCAAAGATTTGCGCCAAACAGCTCCGCCGCTTCCAGCACTTCCTGAGAAATGGCCTGCAAGCCGGAAACCACAATGACCATCACAATGGATGTCGCCCGCCAAACTTCGGCCAGCACAATGGCAATGATGATCCAATGCCGGGTTTCGGCTGTCAGGTAAGCTCCGGGAGAATCGATGAGACCCAGCGCCTGCAAAATGGAGTTGAGGAAGCCGTTTTGGGTGAAAATGGCAAACCACACAATGCCAACTGCCAGGTCGGAAACGCCCAGTGGAATGGCAAAGATGTAGAGAAACAGGGAGTTGCCGCGCAATCTGGCCTGGATAACCAGGGCCATGATGATGGCCAGCACAAATTGAATGGGAATGATGATGACCATGAGCAGCAGGGTGGTTTGAAGGGCTGGCATAAAGAAGCGGTCGTTTACCATTTTTTTGATGAATTCCATTGTGAATACGCCAGCGTTGCCCCGGTCGATACGGCCGTTTACCTCATCACCAAACACCTGAATATAACGAGACGGCGACCAACCAGTAATGACCTGACCGTCGGCATCACTGCCTTCAATGCGATACCACACCTCAAGCACCGCCAGCTCATCAATGGAAACGGCCGTTCTCGCCTCCAACTGCCCCACAACCTCCGCATCCTCATTCGGCTCCGCAAAAAGCGACGTCAACGGATCCGCACCAGCCCCCAGCTTCCGGCGCACCGTCCCAGCCAAAGGCGTGCCATCCTCCGCCTCCTCCCGCACACGAATCCGGCTGTCAGGCGTCCAGCCACTTACCGGCTCACCATCCACCCCCTCACCACTTACCTTAAACCACGTCTCAGTCAGCGAATTCGTCGTATCCAACTCCTCAGCAGGCACAAAATTCCCCTGCTGATCCAAAATCACTATCTGAGTTCCTTGCGGCAGCTTCCCCACCACCGCACTCTCCAAATCAGGCTCCGCCTGCATCGCCAACACACCATCATCATCCCAAAAAGCCAGCCCCAATGCCTGCACCATTGGCCAGGCAAAGAAAAAAGCCAAATACACAACCGTTGGCAAAATCAACAGGTAAGGTGCCCATAATCGTTTTTTGTTCATGTAGGCATCCCGCTTTAATCAACAATCTATCAAACTG
>CAZRIB010000151.1:0-4401 GCA_964600035.1 uncultured Ardenticatenaceae bacterium
ACAGTTGGCACACAGCCCGGAAATGGAAAGATGGGTCAAGTCGGCATTAAAATGGTGTTCTGCCAGCAGATGGGCTTTGAGGGGTTCAAGGTGATGGCTGGCTATGGTTTGTATATATCCGCATCGGCTGCAAATGAGATGGTGCAGCGGCTCGGCAGGGGCCAAGTCGTACACGGTTTCGCCGTCAATTTCGGCGCTCACAACCAAATGAATGCTTTGGAAGAAGTGGAGTGTCCGGTACAGGGTGGAAAGGTCAATGGCGGGTTCAATTTGTTTCAGCCGCCGATACAGGTCAACGGCCGTTGTGAATCCACCTGCGCCACACAATACATCCAGTATTGTTTCACGCTGGCGAGTCAGGCGGTATCCGTGTTGGCGGATGCGGTCGGCGTATCGGTGTTCTATGTGGGTCATGGGTGGCCTTGTTGCAAAAATTTGCAATAACGAGTTTGTATAGATGATAGCCGGAAACGGCCGTGCCATATCACTAGCTCATAAAGTGTTAAGGTAACCTGAGTTCGGAATTAGGACGCAGATACCGCAGATAACGCTGATTTTTTATTGTTTTCCTGGCCAACCTACACTTTGCTCACAAAAGTGGATTGGGACACGGATTTACACAGAAAACACGGATAAATTAACCCAAAAATCTGCGTTTATCGGGCAAATCTGCGTCCTATTTTTTTATCTTCGAACTGAGGTTAAGGTAACGTTTGTGAGATTGTTTCAGACTATTGGGGAACCAGATTGGGGTTAATGATGTACTGCCACCAGTTATGGGCAATGCCGCCACTTTTACCAGCGGCATGGGGTAAATGACCCAGCCACCACAAATGATGCTGACGAATGTCACCGCCGCCCCATTCAGCACAGGTCACTTCTTTGGGGTCGCCGGTCAGGTCTGGAAAGTTGAGCCAGGTGTGGGCGCGGCTGAGTACAGGACGGGGGTTGCCCCAATCGTAGTCGGTTTCGCTGTTGGGGGCATAGTGGATAGTGCCGCATTCTGCCTGGCCGGGGTGACTTTTTTCGTGGCGTGTGAAGCGCAGCCATAAATTGGCATCGCCGCGTTTGCGCCGGTAAAGGTGGTTGAGGATAGATTCGGCACGGTGGCCGTAGCTTTCCAGCATTTCACCGGGGCCGCGTTCGTAGTTGAATCCCATGATGACAAAACGGCGGTTGGCTTCTGGCATGAGCAACGGGGGGGCGTTGCACCAAAAGGCATCGGGGCCAACCATGATGGATTCGTAGTAGCCTGCGTAGGGGAAGGCCATCAGCCATACTTCGTCTATTTCTTGTTTGTTGATGCGGTTGATGATGTCGAACTGCTGGATGAGTTTGGGGTAATCGACCAGATCGGGGTGGTGGAAGCCGGTTTTGGTGCGCCAGCGGAAGAGGTAGCTTTCGGCATCGTAGCGGAAACCGTCGGCTTTTTGCGGAAATTCGTTGACGATGATGGTTTCTGCAATTTGGTAACGGCCGTAACCAAAACTGGCCGCTTCAATGTCGTACAAAAATTGCCCCACAAGGTCGATGGGGTCATGCCAGCCCAGCACATCTGTGAGTTTACGGCCGTGTTCCCAGGGCACAGTTGGGTTATGGATAATTAGCAAGACACGCGGCTGCACCGGTTCCACAGCAGGCACAACAGCCGATTTGCCGGTAAGGGTTTGCCAAAATTGTGATGCCCAATTCATGTTGCTAATGATACAGCAAACAGAGCCGCTTATGGTACACTAACTACACACTTTTGAAATTGGCAAGCCATTTGTAACCCGTCCAATCTCTAGTACCCGTATTCAGTAATCCGTAATCCGTGTGCTCTACTTCTCGCACCCAGCCGTTAACGTGATGATGCATGACAAACGCCAATAATGCCGACGCTATTTTACAGCGGCCGTTAGCGACTTTGATGCAGCGGGAATTGATTTACGGCCGTGACGGAACGGCGTTTGAAGGAACACGGGAATTTATCTTTAAGCACATGATTTTGCGAGATGTGACTTATGAAAGCGTGCTGAAGCGCCACCGGCGCATGTGCCACCAGCTTGTGGGGGAATGGCTGTTGGCTCACGGCGGGTCGCGGGCGCTGGAGTATGCCGGGCTGGTGGCTGATCATTTGGAAACGGCCGAATTGAATGAGGAAGCGGCCGTTTATTTGCAAAAAGCCGGTGAGCAGGCGGCCGCTCAATTTGCCAACAAAGAGGCCATTGCCTACTTCACGCGGGCGCTGCGGCTGGTTGCAGAGCGGGACACGTCGCGGCGGCTGTCGCTGCTGCTGGCACGCGCCCGGTTGTACCATAATTGGCCGAAGCCCAAACCTGTGCAGAGTTGATTTGGGGTCATTTGCAAAGCGGCACACTGGAAGGGACAGATGATCCATACCGGATTTATTTGACTTGTGTTCGGGTTTTTAGAGCGTTAAAAGATGAGCGGGCTAACGAGGTGTTGGCGCAGGGTTATGCGCTGCTGCGGGCACAGGCAGACCGCATTCCCGATGAGGCCATGCGGGAGGTGTTTTTGATGCAGGTACGGCCGCATCGTGAGATGGTACACTTTTATGAAGAAGAAAGGGCGTAAACCGGTAAACAGTTTACGCCCTTTTTGTTATCGCCAGTCTGTTTGGATTTTGTCACGGCCGTTTACATATTTGTCAATGGCTACGGCCGCAATCACGCCATCGGCGGCGGCAATGACGGCCTGCTTGATGTGGGTACAAAGCAGGTCGCCGACAGCAAACACGCCCGGCATAGAGGTTTGCATTTCGTGGTTCACCTGCAAACAGCCCTGTTCGGTAGTTTCTAGCTGTCCCATCAGGTAGTCGGTAATGGGCTGGCCGCCTTGCAGGTAGACGAATGCGCCGGAGACAGGCAGTGATTGTTCCTGACCGCCTCGGGGGTGGATGCGGATGCTTTGTACACGGCCGTTTCCTTCTATCGCCTTAAGTCGCGTGCCCGGCATCACAGAAACCTTGTCGTGCCCGGTAACCTCTGCAACCAGGGCCTCCTGCGCCTTAAACTGCGGCGTAGGCACAATCAAATGCACCTTTGCCGCAAATTTGGTCAAAAAGAGCGCTTCTTCCAATGCTTCATCGTTGTTACCCACAACAGCCACTTCCTGGTCACGGAAAAACGCGCCATCGCATGTGGCACAGTAACTAACCCCACGTCCTAACAGCTCTGCTTCACCGGGCACAGAGTTGGTGCGCCCCATTGAGCCGGTCGCCAGTACCACTGCCCTGGCATAAAACGCACCTGTACCGGCCATGACCATTTTGGGGTCAGCTTGCAAATCTACACCCACAACCTTGTCTGTTAAAAATTCAGCCCCAAACGATTCTGCCTGTTGGCGCATAATTTTGACCAACTCTGCGCCGCTAATGGGGCCGGGCACACCGGGGTAATTGCTGATTTTTCCGGTAATGCCCAATGCACCGGCCGTTAACCCCTTGTCAATCACCAATGTTTTCAGGTCGGCGCGGGCTGTATAAATGGCGGCCGATGTTCCCGCCGGGCCGCCGCCAATGATAATCACGTCGTATGTATTGTCTTTAGGCCCAAGATTGGACAGGCCTAAACCCATGTTGAGTTCCATTGCGTTCACCTCGATGAATAAAAATTGATCAATGATTGATGATTCATGATTAAAGCGGAAGTGGTATAAGCGCGTGCTTATCGACCTTCCGCTTTAATCTTTTAATCCGTTAATCTTTTCTTTCTCAAGCCGCAACGGCCTCTTGCAATTTACCCAACAGCATCATTTCCGGGGCAGCGCCTTCCATGTGGACAGTTTCATTAATAACTGTGCGCGGCACGCCGTGAACCTGGTATTTCATGGACAGATGAGGGAATTCTGTTGCCTCAACCATGTCGGCCGTAATAAGGTCGCTTTCCATAGCCAGTTTGTGTGCCAGAATAACGGCCTGTGGGCAGTAGGGACAGGTTGGCGTTACAAACACTTGCAAATGAACGGGTTTGTCCAGGTTTGCTACCCATTGTTTGGTTTCTTCAGACAGGCCGCTGTCTCCGCCGGAAATGGTGAGAATGTCCTGGATGAGTGAACTGAATTCGTAGCCGGATGGAATGCCATAGTAGCGAATGCCGTAATCTTTCGGCTGGCTGCCGCCTTTGGTGATGGCGATGGCCGGGATTTTGTCGATGTTGTACTGCTCGGCGATTTCTTTGTCGGCTACAAAGTCATAAACTTCCAGTGTGATTTTGTCGGAAAGGTCTGCCACTTCTTCGGATATTTGCCGGGTTTCGCGGCAGTATTGGCATTCCATTTCCTGGGTGAACATGACCAGTTTGACTGGTGTATTTAATGCTTCAAATAGTTCCTTGATTTGTTTTCTGTCTTCTTCTCTTAATAATGACATGGTTTATTTGTCTCCGTTTTTATGAGGGG
>CAZRIB010000151.1:4501-8741 GCA_964600035.1 uncultured Ardenticatenaceae bacterium
CGGGAGGATAGCTTTGTTTTATAAACACCTTATAAGAAGTGTGTAATGATTGTGTAAGGGGAGTGGTTTTGGGGTGGGTTATTCTGCTGCGTCTTCGACGTATTTGGGGGTGAGGTTGTTTTCAAATGTGGGGGGTGTGGTGGATGGCGGGGTGGGCGGGGTAACGGCCGTTTCTTCCTCCTGATCCAGCTTAATCAAATAACGGTTAAACCAGCGATAGGCAAAAAAGCCCAGGATAAACGGCAGCCAGAAAGTTAGCCCCCGGTAAGCCAGGGTGATAACGACGGCGCTCTCCTGGGGAACACCCAGGGAACTCATCACCAAAATCAAGATACCTTCTACAAAGCCCAGACCGCCCGGTGTGGGTGTCATCACAAAAAACAACATGCCTACGCTGTAGGTGGCTACCAACACGCCAAAGCTCAGACGGATGCCAAAGGCCAGGGCAATGAAGAATAAGATGCCGAGGTTTATCAATTCATTCAAAAAGGCTCGCATAACTGGTTCGGAGAGGGATTGATACCCGACCTGGCGAATTTCGTTGATGGCGGCATCTAATTCTTTAATGAAGCGGTTGATGCGTTCTGGCGGCAGGGGAGACGGCCGTTTCCATAACGCAGTCACCTTGCCGGCAGCCCCACCAAGCCAAAACAAAATCTTCTCCAGATGATGCGGCGATGTCCATGCAATTGCCAGCCCCCCAACCAGTACCAAATCCGCCAGAAGCAGCACAACGGCATTGCTAATTTCAAACCACTGCAAATCATGAATAAAAAACAAGTGCAGCAGTCCCATAAACAGAAAAACACCCAGCGTGCTGTACCACAAAATCAGATACAACAAGTTGACAATTAAAACTGGCCCAACAGAGACATTGCGGCGGCGGGCTTCCTGGATAAACGGCAGCACGCCAGAAAGCCCACCACTTGGCGCGGCCACAGAAACAAAACGTGTGATCAAATAAAAATAGGAAAGGTGGCGATGTTTCGGCGGGGGTAAATTCAAACTTTGGTAAATGGAGGCATAAAGCCGTCCCTGATTATAAACAGCCAGCCCCAAAAGAAAGACAGCGACAAGCAAAATATACCAGACGCCTCGCTGCAGCACATGCCAGATGTCAATTAACTGTCCTTGATAGGAATAGAGCGCATAAACAAAGGCAGCCAGCAAAAGCAGGTATACAATTCGCCGAAACGCAGCTTTTTTATTCATGAAAAAGGGGGATTATTCTCTTCCGGCCCACATGGGGGATAATGCCCGGGCTTGTTTGTCTGCATGGTAGCTGCTGCGAACCAAAGGCGCGCTTTCCACCCACTTGAATCCCATCTCCAGACCGATGCGTTTTAATTCTGCAAACTCTTCCATGGTGTAATAACGGGACATGGGTAGATGGCGTTTGCTGGGTTGTAGATATTGCCCGATTGTCAAAATGTCTACCCCCCAATTAGCCAGGTCTTGCATCACGGCTGTGACTTCGTCCCACTCTTCACCCAGGCCAACCATAATGCCGCTTTTGGTCAGCACGTCCGGGTCCATTTTTTTGGCATTTGTCAGGGTGGCTTGTGCCCATTCGTAATGGTCTTGGGGCTGTACTTTGCGGAACAGACGCGGTACGGTTTCTACGTTGTGGTTGAGAATTTCGGGGCGGGCATCCATGACGATTTTCAGGGCTTCTTCGCTGCCTTTGAAGTCGGGGATGAGGACTTCAATGGAGCAGTTCGGCTGGATTTCGCGGATGCGGTTGATGCAGGCGGCAAAGATGGGGGCGCCGCCGTCTTTGCGTTCGTCGCGGTTGACGGATGTGATGACGACGTGGCGCAGGTTCATGGCTTTGACGGCCTGGGCAACGCGCTCTGGCTCATCCCAGTCGATGGGTAACGGCCGTCCCGTTTTCACATCGCAAAAGCCACAGCTTCTGGTGCAAATGTCACCCAGAATGAGAAAGGTCGCTGTACCAGCTCCCCAGCATTCACTCATGTTGGGGCAGTGGGCTTCTTCACACACGGTATGCAGGGCTTTACTGCGCATGAGCGTGCGTAATTTTTCGTAAGTTTCCCCTTTGGGCTGGCTGACTTTTATCCAGTCTGGGCGGCGCTGAGGCCGTGGGGAATTGGTTTGGATGGAATCTAATCTAACGCGTGGCATGGACAGCCTCCTTTAGCTCGGTTTTTACGTGGAATATGTTCTCAAAGGCCTGGATGATGTGGGGGATGAGGTCGGTGGTTTGATACGGCCGTTTCGTAACCTTCTGCACACTGGTGACCCCATGATCGGCAATGCCGCAGGGGATAATGCCGCCAAAATAGGCCAGGTCTGTGGCTACGTTCAGGGCAAAGCCATGCGAGGTGATGCCTTGCGGGTGGATGCGGACACCGATGGCGGCAATTTTGGTGAGGTCGTGTTCTTCTTCTACCCAAACGCCGGTGTAGCCTTCAAAGCGACGGCCGTTTACCCCCACAGCCGCAATGGCTTGAATTAACACTTCTTCAATGTCATGAATGTACGGCCGTACATGCGCCAGTCCCGGCCGCCCCAACCGCCGCAAATTCAAAATCGGGTAGCCTACCAACTGCCCCGGGCCGTGATACGTAATATCACCACCCCGGTCTACATGGTGAACAGAAACACCCTTTTGGGCAAGCGTCGCCTCGTCCCACAATAAATTTTCCCGTTTTCCCCGCCGTCCCAATGTGTACGTGTGGGGATGTTCCAGCAGCAGCAGCACATCCGGCAGTTCCGGCGATGCCTGACGTTGTGCCACCAATTGTTTTTGCCAGTCCCAGGCTGCATCATAAGCAACCTGACCAGCCCAAATCACTTCTAACATAATCAATTCCCGCAGGTTAAAAATGGACGGATTGAATAAAGATTGAGGATTAAAGATTAAAGGGGATCAATCGACTTTAATCATCAATCAAAAGTTACTAACCATCATTATACCAGCCTGAAAAAACGGTGGCATAGATGAGGCGTGTTTCTCATATTTATCAGTTTTGGTTATTTGGTTTCCTGATGCGATGATTCTGGCTCAAAAAAAGCGGGCGCAATTCGCAGCTTGATGATGCCTTTTACTTCGTCAAGGTCATCAACTGGCTTTCCTTTTCGTAATATGACAATTAGCCCATCTTCAGCCAATTGTTTGGCAAATAGGCGCACCCGCTTGAGCAAGGACTGCCAATCTAACGGATTTAGTTCCATTGCCACATCTTCCGGCCGGACGCTGTCCTCTTCTCCTGCTGCCGCACATAGGGCTAAAATGGTTTCGTATACCAATTCGTCGCTGATTTTTCCTTTTTTCGGCCGTGCCATACAGCCTCCTTCAAAATAAAGATAGATGATTGATGATTAAGGGTGAAAGCAATCGCAGCATCCCTGCTGCGTTTGCCAACTGCCACTTGCACATTTGCACAAAAGCGGTGGTGATTGTAACCGCAGCCTGGATATTCGGCGAGAATGGGGGGGCCTCTGAAAATTTCGAATTACAAATTATGGAGCTGCATTTACCACCTGCAACCCGCCACCTGCAACCTGCCACATTTTTATTCATGGTGGTCGGCGCAGCTGGTGCAGTTCTCCTTTAATTTTTTTGCAAACCTCTTTAACCATGCTATAGTAGCGTTCCCGATGCGAAAATACCTGAAGGGAAATATGATGATACGGTTCGCTCGGCGTAAAAGACAAAAGAAAATGCCTTTTCTTGTTAAACTATTTTTTGTAATGAATGGCCTGATCCTTATGGATTAGGCCTTTTTTTTGCCTGTTGGCTGGTTGCAGTACGACCTGGTAAATGGAGGATTTGTATGACCACAGAACGATGGAAACTGCCGGGATTGGTGGATGTCCATACCCATTTGCGTGTGCCGGGCGGCACGCATAAAGAGGATTTTGACACGGGAACGGCCGCAGCCCTGGCAGGGGGTGTGGTGCAGCTGCTGGCTATGCCCAACACAAGCCCGCCCATTACCCAAATGCCTGTTTTGGTAGATGCGCTGGCCAATTTGCGGGCAAATGCACGCTGTGATGTGGGCTTGTTTGCCGGGGCCAGCGCAGAGGACGTTGATTATTTGCCTACGCTGGCGCAAGATGCGGTGGCGCTGAAAATTTATTTGAATGATACCTTTGGCAAGCTGCGGGTAGATGATGTGCCCACGCTGCGGGTTTGTTTTCAACATTGGCCGGAAGCGCGCATGATTGCCATGCATGCTGAAAAGCAAAGTGTGGCAGTGGGGATTGGGTTGGC
>CAZRIB010000152.1:0-8717 GCA_964600035.1 uncultured Ardenticatenaceae bacterium
TAAACACAAGCGAGACAATAAAAAAAGAGGGTACAAATCAAATCTGTACCCTCTTTTGCTAACAGCAGCCAAAATTACTTGGCAAAACCTGTTGCTCGTGTTTCTCGGATAACAGTCACCTGAATCTGGCCGGGATATTGCATGCTTTCTTCAATGGTTTTGGCAATATCTTTGGAAAGCTGCATGGCACCCAGGTCATCCACTTTGCCCGGCTTTACCAAAATGCGGATTTCGCGGCCAGCCTGCAAAGCATAGGCACTTTCCACACCGGGGAAGGATGTGGCAATCTCTTCAAGCGTACGCACCCGTTTGATGTAATTTTCCAAACTTTCGCGCCGTGCCCCTGGCCGTGCGCCAGAAATGGCATCTGCGGCTTCGACAATAATGGCTTCCACCGACTCTTGTTCGACTTCGTGGTGATGGGCGGCAATACAATTGACCACAGCGTCCGGCACGCGGAATTTCTTGGCGAATTCTGCGCCAAGCATGGCGTGTGTCCCTTCTTGTTCATGGTCCATTGCTTTGCCCAAGTCGTGAAGTAGCGCGCCCATTTTGGCGATTTCTACGTTTGCGCCCAACTCTGAAGCCAGTACGGCCGCAATTTTGGAGGCTTCTACGGCATGGAAAAGCTGGTTTTGGCCAAATGAGGTGCGGAATTTGAGCCGCCCCAGCATCTTGATAATTTGGGGATGAAGGCCGTGGACGTTGGCTTCGTAAACGGCTTGTTCGCCCGCTTCTTTGATAATTTGGTCCACTTCTTTGGTGGCGTCTTTGATGAGTTTTTCGATGCGGGCAGGGTGGATACGGCCGTCTGTAACCAACTGCTCCAAAGCGCGGCGGGCAATTTCACGACGAACGGGGTCAAAGCTGGAAACGGACACGGCTTCTGGTGTGTCGTCTACCACAATATCTACCCCGGCGGCCTGTTCAAATGCGCGAATGTTACGGCCGTTACGGCCAATAATCCGTCCCTTCATATCCTCATTGGGAATAGGAACAGTCGAGACCGTCATCTCCGCCACCTGGTCACTGGCAATCCGTTGAATAGCGAGCGCAATCAACTCGCGTGCTTTGACACGTGCCGTCTCCCGGGCTTCATCTTCAATTTCCCGCATAATCCGCGCCATATCCTGCCGCGATTCCTTTTCCACATCCTCCAAAAGCCTCTGCCGGGCTTCGTCAGTCGTTAAAGATGCAATTTCCTCAAGCCGTGCCCGGTGCTCTGCTTCTATTTTATCCAGCTCATTTTTGCGGCGGTCTAAACGACTTTGTCGTTTGTTGAGCACCGTTTCACGCTGTTCCAAACGCTTGGCTTGTTGATCCAGCTTTTCACTGCGGCGATCAATGCGTTCTTCAGCCCGGGCCAGGTCTTGATAGCGGCGTTCGGCTACTTTTTCAGCTTCTCGCCGAATCTCAGCCGCTTCTTGACGGGCATTTTCCAGTAAAAGTTCCATTTCCTGTTCGGCCAATTTCCGTCTGTTGGCCAAATCTTGTTCAAAATTTTCAAGTGCCTGTTCGGTGCGGGGTTTTGTAAACCACCATGTTGCCGCAGCGCCAATAACGCCGCCCAACAATACACCAATCAGCACCAGGAACGAAGGTGCAGGCATTTCATTCTCCTTGTTAAAAGTTTAGTGGTTTTCAAAAAGGCGCTTCATCATCAGATGAGATGTCGTGCCAGATTGAATCAGTTAATTCCCGAATGATTGTGTAGGAAAAGCCTTGCCGTTGAAGGTATTGCCCTAACTTTTTTTTGAAATCCTGTTCTGGCAATTGTTTCAAACGTCTGGCTTTTGCCACAGCTGCCCTTCTGGCGGCATCTTCTTCGTCTAGCGTGTCAAGCGTGGCATCGATAATTGTTCGATCAACACCTTTTTGACGCAGTTCTTGTTGAAGTGCTATTTTGCTGCGCGGTTTGAACGTGTTGCGCTGCTCTAGCCAGTAACGGGCAAATTTTTCGTCATTAAGCAAATCGACATCAATCAATCTTTCGACGGCTTGCTCAATGCTCAGGTCGCTAAAATTTTTCTTTTTTAAGTGATTTTTTACTTCGGCGATGCTGCGTGGCCGGTATTCGATGAGCCGAATGGCTGTGTTTTTGGCCTTTTCTATTTCGTCTTGTGCCTGAAGTTTGTTGATTTCTTCGGCAGTTAATGTTTGCCCAACTTTTAGCGAGATGGCAACAAAGGCGTCTATGCCAAAGGCAAATTGTCCGTCCAGGTATACGTTTACCCGGTTGGTGTTTCTTTTTTGCCTGGTTAATGCTGTTATTTTGCCCATGCTGTTAATATGCCAAAATGCAAAAAGGTTGTGGTGCAGTTACCACAACCCTGAAGGTTCCCTTTTGGGGATGTTTTATTCACATGTTCTGAAGCTAACAACGAGTTTTGCCAGAGAGAAACGGCCGTTTACAAACAGTATTTTAACCGTTCAACGAACTGACCATCCCATTCCCGGTTTGTGGGTGTGCATGCAATGGGGCTTTCTGGCGCATTGGATAACTTCATTCAACTGTAAATGAGAACATAAACACCAATACTTAATAAGCCCAATCATTTTGCCAAGCCAAATTTTTATGGCTCACCCAGACCGCGGGTGTGGTTAATCAATTACAAAGGCATCATCCCGGTTCTCAGGATGTCGATAAATCGCATGACTAATGATGCGTTGTTGCTGCAGAAGTGTGAATAAGGCCCTTCAGAATTGTTGTTGATGGCAGGTGATGAAGAAGTTATTCAGCATCAACGGCCGTTAACAAAGGTAACCCGGCTTCCTGCCGGACGAGATTTTCCAATTCAAACAATAAGTCAGGGTTTGCTTCCAAATATTCCTTGGCGTTTTCGCGCCCTTGTCCCAAAAGTTGTTCACCATAACGGATAAAGGCACCACGCTTCTCTAAAACACCAAATTCAACACCCAAATCCAGCACATCCCCACTTTTTGAGATGCCGACATTGTACATAATGTCAAATTCAGCTTCAGTAAAAGGTGGGGCAACCTTGTTTTTCTTTACTTTCACTCTTGTACGGCTGCCTACAACATCACCTTTGATTTTTATGGCCTGAATTCGGCGAACATCCAGCCGAACAGAGGCATAAAATTTCAAGGCATTGCCGCCGCTGGTTGTTTCTGGGTTGCCAAACATGACACCAATTTTTTGGCGAAGCTGATTGGTGAACACCACAACCGTGTTGGTCTGTTTAATTGCACCAGAAAGCTTTCTCAATGCTTGCGACATGAGCCGTGCTTGCAGCCCAACATGGGAATCGCCCATTTCTCCCTCAATTTCTGCACGGGGTACGAGGGCTGCCACGGAGTCTACAATGACAACATCCATTGTGGCCGAGCGAATGAGCGCTTCTGCAATTTCCAGTGCTTGTTCACCTGTATCTGGTTGGGAAACGTAGAGATTGTCAATGTCAACACCGCATTTGGCCGCATATCGTGGGTCTAACGCATGTTCCATGTCAATAAATGCGCATGTGCCACCACGCTTTTGGGCTTCAGCAACCAGATGTTGGCAAAGTGTGGTTTTGCCGGAGGATTCCGGGCCGTATATTTCAATAACACGACCTCTGGGATAGCCTCCAACGCCTAAGGCAATGTCCAAAGCAAGTGAACCGGATGGGATGGCGTCAACCTGTAAATGATGGGCTTCGCCAAGCCGCATAATTGCTCCTTCACCAAAGCGCTTGGTGATGGTGGCAAGGGTATTTTCCAGTTGTTGGTTACGGTTGTTTTTGCTCATTCTTGCCTTTTTGACTGAACAATTTTGGGTTGAGATTTGTTCAGTTTGAAAAGTTCGCTTTATATAAAATTGATTTGTGAACGAACTTTTTTAGTTTGGAAAATCTACGTGTTTCTGAAAATTGAACGTGAATTCACATTCTTCGTTATGTAGATTATTGATTGTGTAGTGTACAATAGCGAAATGGAATTCGCAAACCAAATTTCAAAGTTTGATGGGCCTATGAACGGACAAATTAGAATGGCAGGGCGCGGCGATGCCAGCGCAGTTTTTCGGTTGTTGGGTGAATCTCGTTATTCGCATATTCATGTGGATTGGTATGTGCCGGGTGATTGGCTGGGGACGCCGGGGTTTGTGGTGTGGGATACGGCCGTTTCCTCTGACACGCCTTTTAACCCTCTGGCACAATCATCAGGGGATTCGCTTGCAGCTTGTCTGGCTGTCGCGGCCGATCCGCTGCCGGCGGCGTGGGTGCGGGTGGCGGCTGTGCGCGAACCGGTAGATGTGCTGGAAGCGGTTGGGCGAATGATGAATCATGTGCTGCCCTGGTTGGCGGAAACGGCCGTTACCGAATTGGCCTGGCTGCCCATAGCGCCCTGGCCCAATGACGTTTTGCCCCAGCTTGGTTTTCAACAGGTAAATGCCATCGAAACCTATGTAAAGCACGGCATGGACATCCCTCCCATTCCAGACGTGCCCGGCCTGGCCATTCATCCAGTGCAAACCAGCGACATGGTACATCTGGCAAAACTGGAAGAAGAAGCATTTGATCCTATTTGGCGGCACAGTGCCCAAAGCCTGTTATTGGCACGTCCACAAACTATTTCTTTTGATGTGGCCTTTTTCGAGGGAGAGGTCGCCGGGTTCCAATTTTCCACCCAAAGCCAGCAAGGCGCGCATCTGGTGCGCCTGACCGTACACCCCAAATTTCAAGGGAAAGGCGTGGGCAGTGCTTTGCTGGCCCATGCGTTGGAGGGGTACAAGCAGCGCGGCATATATTTGGCAACGCTGAACACACAGTTGGACAACACAGCCAGCCAGCACCTGTACCATAAATTTGGATTCGAGCCGAATGGTCATAGATTGCCGATTTGGTCGCTGCCTGTGACGAAGACTTCGGATTAAATAGGGGAGTTATTGGGGAGTAGAGATTGGAGATTGGAGAATTTTTTACTCGTTCTCCAATCTCTTTTTTTATCGGTATTTTTGCTTCAATACCCGTTCTACCTGTCGTTGTGAGTCGCGCTTGGCGATGTCTTGCCGTTTGTCGTATTTTCGTTTGCCTCTGGCCAACGCAATTTCAATTTTGGCACGGCCGTTTTTCAGGTAAAGCCGCGTTGGTATGAGTGTCAGGCTTTTTTCTTGCATTTCGCTGACAATTTTGGCAATTTCCCGCTTGTGCAGCAGCAATTTACGCGGCCGTTTCGGGTCATGATTTTCCCGGTTGCCGTGTTCGTAAGGGGCAATGTTGGCATCCACCAGCCACAACTCACCGTTACGGTGTTGAACATAGCTGCGCTGCAAGCTGACCTGATGAGCACGAATGGATTTGATTTCTGTGCCCTGAAGCACCAGCCCCGCTTCGAATTTCTCCAGCAGTTCATAGTCAAACGTGGCACGTTTGTTTTTGGCGATGATTTTAATGCCTTCACTGTCTTGTTTTTTTGCCATCTCTCACTTTTTAGTGAAGGCGCATCTTTAATCATTGATAATTAATAATTAAAGATTAAAGATTAAAGATGCGCCCTTCGTTTTCCTCTTTATTGTCCGGTTGTCAGGTATTCAAGCGCACGCTGCAGTTGGGTGTCGTTTTCACCGCCAAGGTCTTGTGGTGATTCCACTTCAATGTCTGGCGTGATGCCCTGTTTGTCGATGGAGTTGTTGTTGGGTGTGTACCAGCGGGCAATGGTCACGCGCAGTTCTGCGCCGTTGCTCAGGGTGTGAACGGTCTGGACTGAGCCTTTGCCAAATGTGGTTTCGCCAATGAGAATGGCACGGCCGTTATCCTGAATCGCACCGGCCACAATTTCAGACGCACTGGCACTGCCAGCATTCACCAGCACCACCATTGGAACAGATTCTGCTATGTCGCCGTTTTCGGCGGTGAATGTCTCATCCAATCCCTGAATATTGCGTTCGTACAAAACAACGCCTTCTGGCAGGAACAAATCGGCAACGGCGATAGATTGGTCTAAAAAGCCGCCCGGGTTGTCGCGCAGGTCAAAGATGATCCCGTCCGGGTTTTTAGCCATCAGCTCAGTTACGGCTTCGGTTAGCAGGGATTCGGCGTTGCGGTTGAACTCTGTCAGGCGCACGTAGCCAATGTTCTCTTCTTCAAAGTAATTCGTTTCGATGATGGGAATTTCAAAGCGTGTGCGAACGATGGTGAATTCCAGTGGCTCTGGTTCGCCTTCGCGGACAATGGTTAGGGTAACGGCCGTTCCTCTTGGCCCACGCACTTTCAAAATTACCTCATCCAACGACTGCCCAATAATATCTTCGCCATCCACGGCAATGACAATGTCGCCCGGTAAAAGACCCGCTTCATCAGCCGGTTGGCCGTCAATGGGGCGTACAATTTCAATAAAGCCCTCTTCATTTTCACGCACAAACGCACCAATGCCTTCGACAGAGCCGCCCATGTCTTCCCGCAGACGAGCCGCAATTTCCGGTGGAATGTAGCGCGTAAAGTTGTCATCCAATGTTTCCAGTGACCCCATGATGAGGGCATCCATTAAATCGTCTTCCGGCGGCAAACTGCCGTCAAAGTCGCGTTCAACAATGCCCCAAACTTCGTAGAACAAATCCATATTCAGATTGTCGATGTCTACCGGGACTGTTGTTTCTTCTACCGATGGTTCTGTGGCAGGTGGGGCAGGGGTATCTGGTTGGGCAGCAGGTTCATTTTGTGGGTTGTTTTCCTGGTTGGGGACACTTTCCGCTGGCTGGTTTTCTGGCGATACGGCCGTTTCCCCTGCCACATTTTGGTTAGGGGCTTCAGCAGCATCTGGCAAAAGTTCGGCCGTATTTTCTGGCGGCGCAACTGCCCGGCCAATGGCATACCCGGCCAAAGCCACACAGACAATGAGAGCCAGCACGGCAACGGCCGCACCCACAATGATTAATATGCGATTGTTATTCGAGGATGTTGAGTCATTCATGTGTATATCTCGCTTTGCAATGGATTTAAGAAACAAGAAAAAGAGTAAAGACCAAAGAATAATAAATTAAAAAGCGTATTTCCTGACTGCTTCCTGGCTTTAGTCATTTAGTACTCAGTCACATGTGAAATGAGGGATTAGATTGGTTCAATCTCCGAGATTGAACCAATCTTTGTATCCATCAAAGAACACTTGACTGAGTACTAACTTCAATTTTTGATCATTTGTTTTGATTATTCAAATATGCCACACCACGCGGCAGTACCTCATCACGGCCGTTTTCTATACCTTCCTGCGTGACCTCCACCAAAATATCCGGCTGCAAACCTTGCTGATCAATCTGGTGTCCATCAGGTGTAAACCAGCGTGCCGAAGTCACATGCACAGAAGAGCCATCAATTAAGTCATAAACCAACTGCACAGACCCCTTGCCAAATGTATGCTGACTGCCTATCAACACAGCCCGCCCATTATCCTGTAATGCGCCAGCCAAAATTTCCGCAGCGCTGGCCGTGCCACCATCAACCAGCACAACAAGTGGCATATTATTGGCAATGGGATCGCCAGATGTATAAAAAGAGCGCTCCCCATCCTGGCGGCTTTGCTGAGTTAAAACCAGCGTATCTGCCGGTAAAAAGTGGCCTGCAACAGAAACGGCCGAATCCACCAACCCCCCGCCATTCCCGCGCAAATCCAGTATCAACTTCTTGGCTCCCAACGTTTTCAGAGCAGAAACTGCATCCGCCACTTCCTGACTGCTTTCTGCACTAAAACGGGTAAGCTGAATATAACCAATGGTGGCATCTTCTGGCAGCAGCCGGTAAGAAACCGAAGGAATCAGGATATTACCCCGTTCAATCGTAATATCCACCGACTCATTTTGCCCCGGATGGCGAACAGTCAAAATGACAGTTGTGCCAGTTTCGCCCCGAATCTTTTGCGCCACTTCCTGCACACTTTGGTCACTGGTTACCGGTTCACCATCTACAGCCAGCAGGACATCTCCAGACAATATGCCCGCAATTTCAGCCGGATTACCAGGAATAGGCTCCAGCACAATTTCATCACTACCTTCCGGGCGAAAAAGCGTAGCCCCAATGCCACCATACCGCCCTTGCAGCGACTCCCGCTCCTGATCGCGGGCAATCGGTTCTACAAAAATGGTATAAGGGTCATTTAGTGCCCCAATTGCACCCCGAATGGCGTTATAGGTTAATTCCTTTTCACTGGGCAAATCACCAATGAAGCTGGCTTCCACATATCCCCAGGCATCCCAAAAAAGGTCAAACTCATCCCGTTCCCGAACCAGCGTGCCGCCTTTTCTAAGTTCCACAAAGTCATTTGTCACATAGCCTGCGGCAAACGCGCTAAAGGCCAGAATGATGAGCATGCTGGTAGAAATGATATTTTTTGTACGTTCTGACATAACAAGGTTTCATGATTAAAGATTGATGATTAAAGCGTCATCGCCAATCTGTAATCTCTAAATTCTGTAGAACAGTCTGTTTGAGGCTGCTTGTCCAGTTATAGGTGGGTTTGTTTTGATTGGTTTCCCTGCAAAAAGTGCATGAGTTTGTTCGAGTGTTGGTTATCAGTGACTGTTTTTTATGCAATTTTTGCAGTGTCCTTAAAGTGTGTTTGGATTGTAGCACAGGTGATGGGTGAAGCAATCTGCGCTATAATGCGATCACTATTTATTAACCTTGCCCCCCGTGCAAAAACGCCGCTTTGCCTCGTGGATTTGGGCAAGCCTGATTTTAATGTCAAAAATTGAGGTTTACGACAGGCCTTTCTGGTGGGAGTAAAGA
>CAZRIB010000153.1:0-8685 GCA_964600035.1 uncultured Ardenticatenaceae bacterium
CCAATGATGAAGAAAATAAAAGCAATTGTTCTGGTCAATGTGCTGAAAATTGGCCGCCATTGTTGGTTCAACCCGGAGAAGTGCCTGTGCCCGGTTTTGGTGTGGATGGTGAGCTTGGGGTAACGGCGCGTGAAGATGGCACGCTGCAAGTTACTTATAATGGCATGCCGTTGTATTACTGGATTAATGATGAAGCCCCCGGCGATACAACCGGACAAGGGGTAAATGATGTCTGGTTTGTTGTGGCGCCTTAGCAACGGCCGTAAACCATTGATAGTAAGCGTTCAGCCATCAGCAATTCAGCTTGTCAGTTTTTTTCAACAACAAAAAAGCCACGAACCTGACCGGCTAACTGGCTGACCAACGGAACGCTTACCGTTGATAAAAAAGAGTGGCAGTGTCACACTGCCGCTCTTTTTGTTTTCCTAACCGTTCCTGAATGTCTGCCAAGTTTGCTTGAACAGGCATGAATGCACGTTTATGATCCGGACATGCTGCGACGATTGATTTGGCGTGTCTGGAGAATATTGGCGGTTTTGGTGTGGGCAACGGCCGTTACCATTGTCATTGCGCCAGAATGGCCGCAGTTCGGCACAGACAGCTACCAGATTCGCACCATCGTTGGTCTTAACCAGTTCGACTTTTTTGGCTGGCAGGCAGAAGCCATTATAGACAAAGCCAAAGCCGTGCTGGCCAATGAACAAAGTTATTTACCAGAGGAAAGCCGCAAGCAAATTGTGCTGAATTACCTGGACATGATTGGGCAGGCGCGGCAGCTTACCAGCGACATTGAAAAAATCTATGCTGATCCGGCCATTACAGACCCGGAAACGGCCGCAGCCCCTTTGCAGCAGCAGCTAAATGCCCTGCGAAAACAAATGGCGTTTCAGCAGCCCCTGGCTGAAGCGATTATTCAAGACCAGGTCAGCGTGATTTTGCAGGAAGAAGGGTTTGCTCTGACCGGGCAGGTGCTGCCACCGGTGATGGTGCACATGACCCCCCTGCCGATGATGCTCATTGTTTCCCCGCGTGATCGCATTGAGCAGGTAGACCGGGTTGCCTTAACGGCCGGTTTGCCGGTCGCAGAACAAGAAGCGATGGAAACGGCCGTTTTTGAGAACCTGAACCTCTCTGCATTGGTTGTCCCCATTGGCGGCCTCAGCACATATCCCTCCATGATTATGGAATACAACAGCATCAACTGGCTGGCAGAAGTCACAGCCCATGAATGGACACACCATTGGCTCACGTTACGGCCGTTGGGTCTCAACTACACAGACCCCGATGCCCGCACCATTAACGAAACCGTCGCCTCCATTGTTGATGAAGAAATAGGGCGGCAAGTCATTGCCCGCTTTTACCCCGAATTTTTACCGCCAGAAACCACACAGACAGAAACAGCCCCCCAGCCAGCCAACCCGCCCGCATTTGATTTTCGGGCAGAAATGGCACAAACACGCATTGAAGTAGACAAGATGCTGGCAAATGGAGAAGTTGCGCGTGCCGAAGCCTATATGGAAGCCCGGCGGCGTGTGTTTGTGGAAAATGGCTACCTGATTCGCAAGCTCAACCAGGCCTATTTTGCTTTTTATGGCTCATATGCGGCGCAGCCCGGTGCAACGGGTACGAACCCCATTGGCCCCATGCTGCGGGAAATCAGGGCGCTTTCGCCGTCGCTTAAATTTTTCTTGACGGCCGTTGCCCCTGTGGACAGTCGGGACAAGCTGGAAGCAGTACTCAATGATTTGCGGGCTGCATCCGCTGCGGAGGATGGATGAGGGATGGAGACAACACGCCCTCGTCAGGCATCAAGAATTTCTTTGAGATGCTGCCTGAGCCGGAGGGCATCTTGCTGGTAGGCTGGATCCGGGTTTTGTAAAAACTGCTCCAAATCCTGGTAGGCTTGCCGGAAACGGCCGTACTGCTGATGCACCAATGCCCGATTAAACAACGCCTTACCCCGCAGTTTTTCACTACGCAGCAGCGCCGTAAAATCAGCAGCAGCCTCCTCTGGCCGGTTTAGCTCCCGAAACAACAAAATCCCACGTTCAAGCTGTACCCGCTCAAACGTGGGATCAATTTCCAAAGCACGGTCAAAATACCGCACGGCATGTTCAAACTCGCTGCGCATACTGTTTTGAATGCCAAAGTAACGGTGCAGTCCGCCCCACGTATACACCAATCTGGCCCAAATATAACGCAGCATCACACGCTCGTTCCGGTCGGTTACGAACCCTGTTGAGACAGCCACCGCTCCAACTGAATGGCAGCGGCCGTACCCTGTCCAACCGACGTGGCAATTTGGCGGTAAATGGGATCTTGAATTTCACCGGCGGCAAACACACCCGGCACACTCGTGCGCATCATTTTGTCGGTAATGACATAGCCATGTTCATCCATTTCCACCTGCCCTTCCAAAAACTTGCTGTTTGGATAGTGCCCAATAAAAATAAATACGCCATCCGTAGCCAGCTCCGATTTTTCGCCTGTTTGCGTGTTAGAGAGCCGCACTTTTTGCACAGTACCATTGCCCACAATCTCATCTACCACTGTGTTCCAGATGAAAGAAATTTTCTCGTTGGCAAAAGCACGCTGCTGCAAGGCTACCCCGGCACGCAGTTCGTTCCGGCGATGAATCACGCGCACTTTGGTGGCAAATTTAGTCAGGAAGAGGGCTTCTTCCATGGCGCTGTCGCCGCCGCCGACGACAACAATTTCCTTACCCCTAAAGAAAAAACCGTCGCATGTGCCGCAGTAGCTGACACCCCGGCCAATAAATTCTTCTTCGCCGGGAACACCCAAGCGGCGCGGGGATGCCCCTGCTGTTAAAACCACGCTGTCTGCCTGGTATTCATTACCGTAGGTTTTAACGTAAAAGGGTGCGCCTTTGGTGAAGTCTACTTCGACAACTTCGTCATATTCCAGGCGTGCGCCAAAATGTTCGGCCTGTTTTTGCATAACTTCTACCAGTTCTGGCCCGGTTGGGGTGTGTTCCGCGTTGAAGAAGCCGGGGTAGTTTTCTACCTCGCTGGTCAGTGCAATTTGGCCGCCAATTTGTGGCCCGGCAATGACCAATGGGTTTAGTTGGGCGCGGCCTGTATATAAGGCGGCTGTTAGCCCTGCCGGCCCTGAGCCGATGATGATGACTTTTTCTTTTTGCATGTTTGTATCCTTGTTTTCTATTTGTTTTTAACTTTTTTGTGCCGTTGTATAGATTGTTTGTCACGGCCGTTTCTTACAGCAGTGTATACGGCCGTATATACGCCAGTGATTATAGTCGGTACGGCACGCTTTACCGTTAGCGATTTGTTAAATCCTGGGAAGATTGGAGGGGCAGCACAATGGTGAACGTTGTGCCCTTGCCAACTGTGCTTTGAACGTCGATACGGCCGTTATGGGCTTCCACAATCTTTTGGGTAATTGCCAGTCCCAGACCACTGCCCTCCCGTTTTTCACTGCCGGGAATACGGTAGAACCGTTCAAACAACCAGGGTAAATCCTCTTCTGCAATCCCTATCCCCGTATCAGAAACGTCCACACACAGCTCACCGTCTCTTACAGAAGCCGAAATAACGACACGGCCGTTGTCCCGGTTGTACTTAATGGCATTGCTTACCAAATTGACCAACACCTGCTTCAAGCGGTCAGCATCGCCCAAAAGCCGGCGTGGACTCTGTTTATCTGGCAGCCCATCTGCCAGGGCAACATCAATCGCAATCTGCCGGGCGGATGCTTGCGAAGAAGAAAGGGACACAACTTCATGAATTATTTCGCCAATATCCACCGGCTCCTGCGCCAGCCGGATGCGCCCAGACTCCAGCCGGGCAAAATCCACAAAATCACGGGTCATATTGGCCAGCCGAAAAGATTCTTTGTGTATCATCTGCGCCAGGTTGCGAAGCTGTTCTTCTGGTAAACCGGGGCGCTGCATCAATTCACTGGCTGTTGTAATCGCCATCAAAGGCGTTTTAATTTCATGCATCACTTCAGCCAACAAATCGGACTGATTAAACAGGTACGCATTAACAATGGCAACTGCCGCTTGTGAGGCCAACGCTTCCATCAAGGCCACATCTTGCCCGGTATATTCAGCTCCGTTGCGTTTGTTCAAAACCTCCAGCGCGCCAATAACGCCGTTTTGGGTGTTGAGCGGCACGGCTAACATAGAGCGTGTTTGAAAATCCATATCCCGGTCTACATTGACATAAAATCGTTCGTCCTCTTGCACATTTGCCAATACCACAGAACGGCCGTTTTGCACTACCCAGCCAGCAATACTTCCTTCCAACGGCACAGACATATCCGGCGGCATATTTCCACCTTTGGAGGCAACAAAGTGCAGTTTTCCCGATTTTCTGTCTACCAACAACATAGAAGCCGCCTCCGTATCAGTAAGCTCCGTCGCCACATCCATTACCAGATCCAGCAATTCATCAAGATGCAGCATTGAGCTAAGGCGGGTGCTAATTTCCAGCAGGCGCTCCAGATGGCGCGGGCTAATCGATTCCAGACTGACAGATTTTGCTTCTTCAAACAGTGGCATAATTCACGTCTTCCCGATGAAATGCATCTGCCAACTGCGGCAATACGTCAACAACATCGCCATGAATGACGACATCGGCCATTTCATCTAATGGGGTTGCTTCCTTATTGATAATAATTAACTTTGCACCAGTGGCCATTGCCAGAAGGGGTAAATCACCGGCCGGTGCAACAGCCAGTGAAGACCCGGCCACCAGCAGCACATCACACAAACGGGCCTGCCGCTGTGCTTCATTCAGCACTCGGATGGGCAGTACCTCGCCAAACAAAATGACATCTGGCTTAAGCACACCGCCACAATGGGGGCACAGGGGAACTTCTTTGGCAGCCAAAAATTGAGTCAGAATATCTTTTGCCTGATGGGAGGCAAAACAGTGGATGCACGTGACCTGCCGGAGATGTCCGTGTACTTCCAGCACAGTTCGGGAGCCTGCCCGGGTGTGGAGCATGTCGATATTTTGGGTGATGACGGCTTTTAGCGGGCCGTATTTTTCCAGGCGTGCCAAGGCCTGGTGAGCAGGATTTGGCGAAGCATTCAGGATTAGATCGAGCAGGGGGTGTACCCAGTTGTAGAAGGTTTTTGGATTTTTGCGGAAGGCGTAAATAGAAGCGACTTCCATCGGGTCTACCTCATCCCAAAGGCTGTGGTTTGTGCCGCGAAAATCTGGAATGCCGGAGGGGGTGCTGATGCCTGCACCGGTCAGGGCTGCCGCGTGGCTGGCTTCCTGAAGAATTTGTATGGCTTGTTGGATGTTGGTTGTTTGTGCTAACACGTCTATGCTCCGGCGGGGTTGGTGCTTAACTGCTTTGTGATATGGTTTTGGTGGTGGACAGCTTTTGGGCCAGTTTTTGAATGAGCCGGCTGGCGTTGGCATCCGGGTGGGTTTGGATGAGGGTTTGGCCTTTGTTTACGGCCGTTGTCATTTCTACCGGCTTTATTTCAATATAGGCCGAAATCGGGTGCTGTAAAAATTGAGAAACAGAGTTGACCGGCAGCTTGACACCGGTGTTGAAGTCCAAAATGACGGCATGCAAGGTTGTTCCGGGGAAAATGCGCTCTTTCAGATATGCTAACTGGCGTTTGGCCACAGCCAAAGATACCCGTTCAGGCACAATGCATAAAACAAGTTCATCGGCGCGATCAATGACTGGCGACACGGCCGTATCCAGCCCTTGCCCCAGATCCACAACCACAAATTTACTTTGCCCCAGCAATACATCGAGAATGATTTCTGTGTGGGCGGCGGTTAACTGCGGCCATGTGTTGTCATCTTCTACACGGCTCAACAGCAGCTTCAGCCGCTTGTTAAAGGGAACCAGTTTTATGGGCAGCAGTGCCTCTATTTTGCTGACATCTGTTAAAGCGGCCAGTGTATTCAAAACGGCCGTATGCTCACCCTTCTGCTTCAAATATAAAGCCACATGCCCATGCGCACTGTCCAGGTCAACCAACGTCGTTTTTCGATCCATGGCGGCAAAGCTGGCAGCCAGGTTTAACGCCAGCGTTGTGGCTCCGGCCCCGCCCCGGCTGCCCAAAACCCCAATTAACCGTGCTTTCGTGTCTGTGTAAACAGTGGGCTGTGCCGCAACCGGTTCTTTTTTCAAATCCTCACTTTCCGCCAGAGGCGTGCCATATGCGCTGGCCAGTAACAGTTTTACGCGCTGCAAAAATTCTTCCGGGTCGATAGGTTTGATCATGTAATCATCGACACCCGCTTCAAAGCCGGCCAGTTTTTGGGAAGCCTCTTCTACCGCGCTAAACATGATGATGGGCGTTTTGGCAAAGGTGTCTTCGGCTCGCAGGCGGCGGGTCAGTTCCCAACCGCTAATGCCTGGCATCATGCCGTCGGTTACGATGAGATGGGGTGTGATTTCCAGTGCTTTTTGGAAACCGACTGCAGCATTTTCGGCCGTGAACACATCATAGCCAACATTACGCAGCATGCCGGCAATAATGTCTCGTGTTTCGTCGTGGTCGTCTATTACTAATACGCGGTAAGTCATAATGTGTTATTTACACTGGCGGCCAGGGGTAGTGACGGCCCGGTCCGGGTACAATAAATTTCTTTTGAGCAATTAAATTATCTATTCTTTTTTGAAAGGCTTCAATCTCGTATGGCGCTAACAAGGTTTCCAACTCCAGGCGAATTTGGCTCTGGGTTGTGGCTAATTGGTGACAAAAGGCTTGTAAATCGTTCAGGAGTGCCTCTGGAATGGGCTGCCCGGCGAATTCCCAGATGACGGTGCGTAATTTGTACTCTGCATGGAAGCAGATGCCGTGATCGATTGCCCATATTCTGCGTGGCTGCTCATCCTCGTCTTCTTCGATGAGAATGTGTCCCCCTTTGCGGTCGGCGTTGTTGATGATGATGTCGAGCAGGGCGATTTGCTGTAACTGCTGGCGAAATGTGGGGTCGCCTTCTATGGTGAAGTAATGTTTTTCCGGGTTGTGGTGAATGAAGAATTGCAGGGAGCCGATGCCTCTTGGCCCCTGGCGTAAGATGGTGGGGGGAATGAGTTCCCAGCCGATGGCGTGGCTGACAAAGAAGGCGGCCCGTTCGCGTTGGCTGAGTGTGCCTGTGGGGAAGTCCCATAACGGCCGTTCCCCGGAGCGTGGTTTGTAAACAGCGGGTATTTCTACAAGGGCGTCCTGGTGAGGGAAACGGCCGTGTACCGTCACCAAAAACGTATAATTAGAACTCCAAGGCAGCACCCCTTCCAAAGTTATCTCTCCAGAAGAAAGCAAATATAAAATGTCATCCGTCGTTACCCGATTCATTTTGAAAAAAGAGCGTGTCCACCCATACACGAAACGGTGTTCTCATTCACGGTTTGCCTAATGTACATGACCATTTTGCTCTGGAGCAACAGTCGCACCGGGATCAACAAACCGTCCTGAACGAATTACATCATTAATATGGGGAATAAGGCCGCGTACCATATCAGGCGAAATCCAGAAGCTCACCACACTGGGATCTTCATCCTCTTCCACCAGTTCATAAGCGACAAGCACAATTTGCCCCGATTCTTCGTTATAGCCCAAACCCATGTTGCCCACGCGGAACAACACTTCAAGGGGGTCTCGCAAGCGCATGTCATGAAAAACCTGCGAAATTTCGCCTTTGGCCATCCCTGGCTGCTGCTCCAGTTCATGCAGCAGCGACTCAAAGCTGCTCACAAGCATTCTGGCTTGTTCTTTCTCAATAACCAGGGTAATTGTTTGCGTTCCCCGGCTGCCTTGTAAATAAAATGTACGCTCTCCGGGTTTGCCTCTTGTACCGACTGTTAAATGAGAAACCGGGTTTAGTTCTATATGTTGCGGCATAGTTGTAAATATCCTTTTTCTGTAATTTTACAGGTCTTTCCGGTAAATCGGAGACGGGTGACAGCGGCGTCACTCCTCTTCATCATTATTTTTTGCGGGCGGGGGCGGCTGCATTGGGCCGGTATCGTTAACACGGGAAACCCGCACCACTCCGTTTGGCATGAGGTGCAGCACACTGATGGATGCCGGTGAAATGATGATCCGTTGGAATAAATCCATATGAACACCTAAATAATGCGCCAAAACCAATTTGATTAAATCTGCGTGGGATACGACGAGGATGGTTTCTTTTGGGTGTTCCTGGCTTAAATTTTCTAATGCCTGAATGGCCCGAAATTGTACTTCCCTAAGGGCTTCCCCTTTGGGAAATTGCATTCTGCTGGGGAAGTGCTGGACGGCGTACCATTGTTTCTTTTTGGCTAGTTTTTTGATTTTTTTGCCTTCCCATTTTCCGTAGCGCACTTCGCCAACGGCGGGGAGTTCTTTGACTGGTAAGTTGTGGGGCTGCGCCAAAATAACGGCCGTTTCCATGCAGCGTGTTACAGGACTGCTGTAAATGTGTTGGATAGGCAAAGGAGCGAGTTGTTGAGCAGCACGTTGTGCCTGGTTACGGCCGTTTTCGTTCAGGTGAACACCCGCAATCCAGCCAGCCAGTCGGTGTTTCTTCACCCAATCATTTTCACCATGCCTCACCAGGATAATTGTTGTCATGCTGGAAATGATAACACACTTACCGACTCAACGAAAAAGGCCAACAACCAACGGGGTGCACGAACAAGTTGTCAGTAACTGGTCGGTCAGCAAGCATGACAACGAAT
>CAZRIB010000154.1:0-8682 GCA_964600035.1 uncultured Ardenticatenaceae bacterium
AGGATGGATGGAATGATTTCCGGACGATTATGCAAATTTGCAACAAAAAACGCCAGGGTGCGTTCAAAAATGGTGTAAAGTCCGGTCTGAAACCGAAATGACCTTGATTAACCTTTCTCTGGTCATACACCAAAAGTGAACGCACCCAAAACGCCATACCGCATTGCACGATATGGCGTTTGGCTTTAACTTTTAGCTACTCCGCTTAGCGAGCGAAGTGAGGTCGGCTGGAAGCAGTATTAGGCGCACACCTACCAAAATTTCCACCACGGTTTTTTGTAAGCTGATGATTGTAAACGCACAGGCCGAGGGCCAATTTGTAACCCCATTCCAATCCCATAAGCAACTATGCTATCTTCCGGCCCATTCTTAAACCTCTTCATCACACGTTGAACAGGCCAACACTTGCCACCTGTTGCGAGCCTCAACTCGATATTGATTTCTGCTTGCGGGTCGGTATCATCCCCATACCATTCTCCTCCAATATTCCGACGAAGCACCTCGCCAACATACGCTCCCAATGCAAACAATCGTTTACCAAGTTCTTTCGATAAAAGACCGTTTGCAATTGCTTCTCCATTACGGCTATGGTCATCAAAGAAAAAGTCAATTTGCCATAAACTTTCAGGCGAAAAGTCCGCATGATAACCGGAACTCTCGAGAGCTTGTGAAATCCACTCAGCAGCTCTTTGTGCGTCTTCAATTATTTGGCTCATATCTCTTCCTAAACCAGTTTTTGTTTATAGAAAGGTGCGTCTAACAGCAGTTAACCTAAAAAGTTGCTTCTGTCAGGGATTCTTCCGAAGCATCTGCCACTTCAAACTCTGAAACAGGCAAACCGGCTGCTTTGCGGATGTGATATTCCAATTCATCCAGAATAGCGGGGTTTTCTTCCAGGAATCTTTTGGCATTTTCCCGCCCTTGTCCTAGCAGTGTTTCACCATAACGAAAATACGCACCCCGTTTGTCAACCAAATCGTATTCCACAGCCAAATCTAATACATCACCTGAAAGGGAAATACCTTGGTTGTACATAATGTCAAATTCGCATTCGGTAAAGGGTGGGGCAACCTTGTTCTTTTTGACTTTTACCCGTGTCCGGTTTCCAACTACGTCGGAACCGGCCTTAATGGCCTGAATACGGCGAATGTCTAAACGAACAGAGGCATAGAACTTGAGAGCATTGCCGCCGCTGGTGGTTTCCGGGTTGCCAAACATGACGCCGATTTTCTGGCGAAGTTGGTTGGTGAATATGACAACGGTGTTAGTTTGTTTGATAACGCCTGATAATTTGCGAAGTGCTTGTGACATGAGCCGTGCTTGCAGACCAACATGGGAGTCGCCCATTTCTCCTTCGATTTCGGCACGTGGGACCAGAGCGGCGACGGAGTCTACAACGACAACATCCATTGTGCTGGAGCGGATGAGTGCTTCGGTGATTTCCAATGCTTGTTCGCCGGTATCTGGTTGGGAAACGTAAAGGTTGTCGATGTCTACACCTACTTTGGCGGCATAGACGGGGTCAAGGGCGTGCTCCATGTCGATGAAGGCACAGGTGCCGCCCCGTTTTTGGGCTTCTGCGATGATGTGTTGGCAAAGTGTGGTTTTCCCGGATGATTCAGGGCCGTAAATTTCGATAACCCGGCCTCTTGGCACGCCGCCAACACCCAGGGCGATGTCTAATGATAGTGAGCCGGTGGGGATGGCTTCTACTTGCATGTGCATGGCTTCTCCCAGGCGCATGATAGCTCCTTCTCCAAACCGTTTGGTGAGGGAGTCTAATGTTTTTTCTAATGTTGCGACACGGCCGTTATCCTTGCTTTTTGCCATTTTATTCTCCTTGATTGATAGGGCTTTGTTCCCTGAATGCTCATTGTATTTGAAACAGATGTTCGGATTGTAATACAAATGTTCTAATAGGTCAAGATTGAACTTTGCAACTTGAACGGGTGTTCAATAATGAATTTTGGACTTTGGCGGAGCATATTGTTGAGTCTTCCGAAAAAAAGCAACTGCAAAGGCGCAAAGGGCGCGGAGAATTTGAAGTTACCAGAGAAAAAATCTTTGTGTTCTCTGCGCCTCTGCGGTGAAATCAACCTTTTTCAGTGAACTCACCTATTTGCTGCTGCGAATGAGTTTGATGAGGTCGGGGATTTCCTGACCGCCTAACAGCAGGCTGCTGATGATGTAAACGGCCGTTCCCGATGTACCAGCCAGCGAGAGAAACAACAAAGGAGAAGTGACCGCATTGTCCACATAGACCATAACCAGCGCCATTGCCCCGGCACTGACTACCGCACGCCCGAATGTGGCGGCCAGCAGGCGATTATCCAGGCCATGCAAAGCGCGGTGGTTCAGCCAGTAAAGCAAGGCCGACAACACGGTAAAGGCGACTGTTGAGGCCAATGCAATGCCAATGACCCCTAACTGTTCTACAAACAAAAAGGCCGCTGCAATGTGGACAACAAACCAAACCAGATAGGTAAACATGGGTGTGCGCGTGTTGTGCTGGGCATAAAACAAGCGGGCAACAACTTCCAGTGTGGCTTCGCTGACAATGCGGACGCTGAAAATGGCGAGGACGCTGTATACCAGGTTGGTAGATTCGGCCGTAAACGCGCCGCCTTCCAGCAGCAAGGCAATTGCCTGCCGCCCTAACAGCACCACAGCTACGGCTGATGGGATGGTGAGGGTCCAGATGATGCCAAGGGTGCGTACGGCCGTTTCCTTCATTTGCTCAATCTTGCCTTCATTGAAATACTCAGAAAGCGTGGGGAAAACGACCTGGGCAATGGCCGTCCCAAAGATGGTTTCGGGAAGCTGCATCAGAGCATAGCCATAAGTGAAGTATGCGGCCGTTGTTCCAGTTTGCATATTTGAAGTAAGATCCAGCACAATGACATCTGCCAGTTGAATAAGGCCCAAAATAACCACACGTGGCCCCATGAGCCGCAAAATTTCACGAAAACCGGCCAAATGCAGAGCTAACTGTGGCCGATAACGAAAGCCATAACGAATCAACCCGGGCACCTGAACCAAAATTTGCAGCAGCGCACCGACCACTGTTCCCCAAACCAGGCCATGAATGCCCCAGGGCGCAAACACAAATATGCCTACAAAGTAGCCAATGTCTATTGTTAAATCGGCCAGGGCTGGCAGGGCAAAATGTTGGTGGGCGTTGAGGATGCTGCTTAGGACGCCGCTAATGCCGTAAAGTGTGGTTTGCACCAGCAGGATGCGCATTAATTCGGCCGTTAGCCGCTGCTTTTCCGGGGCATAATCTGTTACTAATATATTTGCTGTCAGCCACGGGGCAAAAATAGCGCCAAAAAATGTGATGACGCTCATTAAAAGGAGAACGGCCGTTAACACAGTGTTGGCCAGTTGCGCAGACTCTTTTGCTTTATCACTGGTGAGGTAACGTGTATAGACGGGGATAAAAGCCGCCGCCAGAGAACCACCAGAAACCAGTACAAAGAACACTTCTGGAAGCTGATTGGCCGCCGCAAAGGCATCTAATGCGTCGTTTGTGCCAAAGGCATTACTGACAATGATGGCACGAACCAGGCCTGTAATTTTGCCCAGGCCAATCAGTACCATGACAATGACGGATGATTTTAGCAAGTGTCTGGCTCGATTCATGGGCGGGGATTGTACCGTCTCGTTGGGGGGAGGCAAATGGCGTGATAGGGTGACACAGTGACGGCCGTCAATTCACCATTCGCCGTTCACCATTTACCGTTTTACAATTCATCATTCTTCATCCTCCATTTTTCAATTTCCGTTACAATAATCAGGCGAATGACGGAATTGGAGTCAATCATTACCCGATTGCCTGATAACAAATACCTGATACCCAATAACCAATCATGGCTGAATGGCTTCCACCTATTTTTGATGAGAATAACAGTCAGGCTGCACGCCAGCTTGCCAGACGACTGGCCGCTTACCTGCCGCGCACATTGAGCCAGCAAATTTTACGCCGGGGATTACCGGTTCCCGGTTCAGGTAACCCTATTCAGGCGGCGGTGATATTTGCAGATGTTTCCGGCTTTACGCACCTTTCTGAAATGTTTGCCCAGGAAGGCCCACAGGGGGTAGAGCGTTTGAATCGGGCGCTGCTTTACACTTTTACGCCTCTCATTAATGCGATTCATGATGCGGGTGGCGCGGTTAGCCGTTTTCATGGGGATGCCATGATGGTTTACTTTCCCGATGATGATGGGCAGGCGGCGCTGCGAGCATTAGCCACGGCGCGGTTTATGCAAAATTTGGTAGAAAGTGCGCCGCCGCCGGGTACAACGCGTTTGCTTGGGGGCATTTCACGCCGGTTGACGATTAAGATTGGGGTGGGTTACGGCCGTTGCCTGGAAATGGTTCTAGGCGAAGAAGGGCATCATCTGGAATTTGTGCTGGCGGGTACGGCCGTTGACGAAGCGGCCTCTGCAGAAGAACAGGCACACGCCGGGCAAATCATGGCCAGCCAGGCCGTTTTGGCAAAAGCAGGACTGAATGCAGACACCCCGTTTCGTCTTGTTACAGAAACCCTGCCCATTCCCGGCGTTCGTTCCGGTTTCTATTGGGACGCTTACGAACCGGCCGCCATTGATCGCCTGCTCAAATATGCCCCAGACTTCTTGCCGCCAGCCATTTACCAGCGTTTGCAAACATTGGAAACACAATCCATTGCCGAACATAGACCCGTCACCAGCATGTTTGTCCGTTTTGAAGGGCTGGGCACAGAAACGCCGGAGAGCAGCTTCAATTGGCAGACCTATTACTTATGGGCATGGCAGCTTGTGGCCCGTTTTGGCGGCGAATTTAGCCGGGTAAACCATGTGCTGACCGGGGACAAGGGATGCCATTTGCACATTATTTTTGGTGCGCCTGTGGCCCCGGATGCGCCGGAAGCGGCTGTACGCTGTGCATTGGCGATGCAGCGGGAACGGCCGTCTTTCATTGCACAGCAAAAAATTGGCATCACTGCCGGGCGTGCCTTTGCCGGGGCTGTTGGCAGCCAAACCCGACGCGACTACACCATTGTGGGGAAGGCAGTCAATTTGTCGGCCAGATTGGTGACGGTTTGCCCGGACGGCGGGGTGGTGGTAGACGCTTCTTTGGCAGACCGGTTGGCGGGTGCTTTTGTGTTTGGTGAGCAAACGGCCGTTTCCCTCAAAGGCCATTCCCGGCCCGTTGCCATATGCCGGGTGCAAGCCGAAAAAAGCAGCCCGGGATTCCAAAGCCGTTACAGCCAAAGTTTGCTACACGTGCGCCAAAAAGAGCGAGAACAATTGGCACAAGCCGCCCAAAAAGTTTGGCAGGGGGAACCGGTAATGGTTGGCCTGACAGGGGCAGTTGGCAGCGGCATTCGTGAATTAGCCAACGCATGCAAAGAGGATTGGTTGGCGCAGGGCGGTCAGGTTTTGACTGGCATTTGTGAAAAGCACAATATGGGCGCACCTTACAGCGCCTGGAAAGGGATTTGGCACGAATTTTGGGGAATTACGGCCGTTTCTGGCCCACAAGCCGCCCAACTCGTGCTGGAAAAAGCCCAACACCTTGCCCCCGAAGAAGTACGCAACATGGCCGCCTGGCTGCTGGCAATGGGTTTGCCCCTGACAGAAGAAATATCATCCGACACGAAGCCTTTGGATTCTGGTCAACTGCGTTTATTTGGCGTGGTTCAGGCTTGTTTGGCGGCAGCTGCAGAAAAACAGCAGCCGCTCATGCTTGTGTTTGAAGATGTGCAGTGGGCAGACCAGCCCAGTCGGGATTTGCTGCATTATCTGGCCGCCCAGCCCGGTTTGGGGCAGGTTTTCATTTTGCTGCTGGAGCGCGGCACGAGCGCCTTTACGCAAAAATTGCACGATCAAGCCCAGGCGCAATTAATCGTGTTGGGCGAACTGAATGGCAGTCAGGCACATGAGGCGGCTTTGCATTATTTGGGCGTGTCGCAGCTGCCAGAAGCACTCAATCGCCGGCTTGGGCTGGTGAATGGCGGACAGATTAGTCCGTTTTTTTTGCTGGAATCGTTGAAGGGGATGGTGGAAGCGGGTGTGGTGACAGTGGAAAACGGCCGTATTCAAGTTGATGAAGCCGCTCTTTCCCGTCTGAAACTGCCCGACACCATTCATGCCTGGCTGCTTTCACGACTAGACCGTCTTTCACCAACTGCACGCCACTTCATCCAAATTGCGGCCGTTATTGGCCGGGATTTTACCCGCCAGATGGTGATGGACATTGCCCCCAACTTATCATTGGCACGGGTAGACAAGGTTTTGCACGAATTGACGCAGATGGGGCTGATTGAACCGGTGGAAGGAACGGACAGCTATTTGTTTAGCAGTGCGCAGATACATGATGTGGTTTATCAGAGCTTGCCTTATGCCCGGCGGCAGGCTTTGCACAGTGCAGTGGCTGACTGGCTTTGGAAATCGCAGCAGAACCATGTGCTGGTGAATCATACGTTGTTGGCCTACCACTTTAGCCGGGCACAGCGGCATGAACAGGCGCTGCATTTTGCCCATATTTCTGGTGATGAGGCGGCGAGTGTGTTTGCCTTTAAGGAGGCGGTGGATCTTTACCGGCTGGCGCAGTTTCATTGGACGGAGTTGGGTGCAGAAAATACGGCCGTTGCCATTGAACTGCTCCATTCAGAGGCCAAAGCCTTGATTGTGTTAGGGCAGTTAGGTGATGCTTTTCGGGCGGCGCAAGATGCGTTGGAAAAATGTTTGCAAATCAACAAAATTTCCTTGTCTTATGACATTCGGCTGCTCATGGCACAAATTAGCCTTCTGCAAGGTCGTTATAAACAGGCACAGCGCATCGCCCAGATTGTTGTAAACCGCACAGAAGGGGATGCGGCGCATTTTGAAGTGATGATGGCCGCAAATTATTGGTATTTGCAGGGTCTTTTGCAGCAGCATCAGTGGAAAACGGCCGATTTCTTGGTGACACAGTTAGAAGAGGATATGGAACGGCTGCAAAATGGCGATCTGCGGGCGCGGTTTTTGCTGGCTCAGGCGGAGCTGGCCTGGGGAAATGGCATGTTGACGGTGGCGGCGGCGCAATTTGCGGAAGCCCTGACCTGGCTGGCGGATGGGGCTTTGCCCTGGCTAAAGGCGGATGTGCTGCTGCGGCAGTCGGCGTTGTGGTGGCAGTTGGGGCAGGTGGCGGCAGCAGAAACGGCCGTACAAGATGCCATTGCCCAGGTGCGAACCATCAGCCCCATTTATTACACGGCTGCCCTGCGCCAAAAAATACGTCTGCTGCTGTATCTGGGCAATTTAGCTGAAGTCCAGACATTGTGGCCGTTTACTGTGGCGCTTCAGCAAAATATGGACGATCCGTTGGGGTGGATAGATACCCAACTGCTCGCCGCCAGATTGGCAAAATATCAACTGCTTCCTTTGGCCGAGTCATGGGAAAATTTACGGGCGGCGCAGGCTTTGTTAGCCCGGCAAACGCCGGATGAACTGGTCACGCTGTCACTGCGAATGAATTTATGGCTGGCTGAATTGGCTTTGTTGAGGGGAGATTTGCAGCAGGCTGGTTCGGCACTGCGCAAAGGGGGCGCTGTTGCCGGTAAATATGGCTGTGTGTTGTGGCGGCCCCGTTTGTTTTATTTGCAGGCGGTGTTGAAAATTCGGGAGGGGGCACATTCGCTGGCCCGGCAGCTTTTGCAGGCGGCAGCAGATGCGGTGGCGCAGGGTGGGGATGTGAATGTGCTGCCGCTGGTGTTGTTGGCGCAGGCTCAGTTGGCAGAGGATGCGGAGGAACGGCTGGAGCGGTTGTGGGCGTGTCTGGAAACGGCCGTTCACCGGGCATCTTATTTAGACCGGCGTTTTTTGCTGGCTGAAATTGAAAAAATGCCAGAGAGTAAGCGGGATGATTTGCAAACGGCCGTTTCTCGTTTGAAGCAGCTTTTACAGAGCGGCAAGGTAACCGGGTAACAATCTCCAATCTCTAATCACTCAAGACGCAGCGTTTTTTGCCAGATGACACTGGAAAATTGTAAATGGTAAATTATGAGCGGTGAATTGTGAACCGGTTATTGTTAATGTTGGCGCGTCCAGCTCCCTGACAGTTTTATTAGGGCGCAGATGAACGCAAATGACACAGATTATTTTAGCCAAATCATCTGTGTTTATCTGTGTCAATCCGTGTCCAATTCCTTGTTGTAAAAAAGTGTCAGGTGACTAATTGGCGTGTAAACACTTAAACTCTTTTTATCGCATAATGGGTCTGCGAACAACTTGTCAACGATTGTTCCGGGTTAGTAAAACGAATGGCAGATCGAACAAATTCGTTCCTTCATCAATTCGTTGCCATGCTTGCTGACCGATCATTTACTGAAAACTTGTTCGTGTACCCTATCGCAAATTGCCAATTGTGAATATGGCAGGGTGGGTTACAATAAATTTTTGGGATTCAACTACTCAACAAGATTGATGCAGGTTTGTATTTATGACGAATTTACCCATGATTGCTTCTGTCACATTTGATGAAAATCCTGACCGGCTGAAGGTGATGTGGCCTGTTAAGCGGAATTGGCTGGGATTTGTGATTTATTCACTTTTGCTGCTGCTTTGGCTGGTTTTGTTGGTTGGCGGCGTTGTTTACACGTGGCAAATTGCTTTTTCTGGTGAGCGTTTTGCCTTTGTGTTTACGGTCATGCTGCTT
>CAZRIB010000155.1:0-8651 GCA_964600035.1 uncultured Ardenticatenaceae bacterium
GGCCGTTAGCCACCCCCATCACATCCTGCACCCTCGACCCCGGCAACGCCCGCACTGACCACGTCCTCTTCGCCACCGACCCGCCCTACCTGGTGGACTACGACGGCACAAACCACCCCCACAAGTGGAATGAGGACACGGCCGTTGCCGAGCGCAAGAACAAAGATTGGAGCGACACCTACACAGACTGGGACAAACAAGGCGTGGATTTGTACGAGCGCTGCCTCTTGGAAATGCATTCGAAAAACTGATTACTGACTTCTGGTTACGCTTGTACTGGTCTCGATTAGAGAAACAAAAAAAAGCGACTTGCAAATAACAAGTCGCTTTCATACAAAATTTGGGGCGACTGGTGGGATTCGAACCCACGATCTTCTGGGCCACAACCAGACGTGTTAACCCCTACACCACAGCCGCCATATAACGTTTTTAACGCGGACAGAATGCTATCATAACAGCAGGCTGCTGGCAAGCGAATTTTCTGTAAATTTGCTATTTGCCCTGCCTGCTTATCCGTTTTACAATTTTGTTATGGCTGAACCTTTGATGACGCTCAATAATCGGTATGAGCTGCTTGAGAAACTGGGAAGCGGCGGAATGGCAACTGTTTACAAAGCTCGTGACAGGGCTTTGGGGCGTTTGGTTGCTGTAAAAATGCTGCATGAAAGCTTAACCAGTGATGCCGCATTTTTGGAGCGTTTCCAAAGAGAGGCCCATGCGGCTGCTAATCTGGCTCACCCCAATATTGTGACCGTTCACGACATTGGTCAGGATCATCATCGTCATTATATTGTGATGGAGTATGTGAACGGCCGTACCCTTAAGCAAATCATTCGCGACACCTACAGCAGCGGACAAGTCATTCCCATTAATCGTGCACTTGATTTAACCATTCAAATTTGCCAGGGAATTGGATACGCACACCGGGCCAAACTCGTCCATTGTGATGTAAAACCTCAAAATGTGCTGGTTACACACGATGACCGCGTGAAAGTTGCCGATTTTGGCATTGCCCGCGCCTTTACTGGCAACACAGTCATTGAAGAAGTCAGCCAGGTTTGGGGCACACCGCAATACTTTTCGCCCGAACAAGCCTCTGGTTTTCCGGCAACGCCAGCCTCTGACGTGTACGCTATTGGTCTGGTTTTGTTTGAACTACTGACTGGACAATTACCCTTCAAGGCGGAAAATCATACAGCGATGGCCTTAAAGCATATTCACGAGCCGCCGCCGCCAATTAGCACCTTGAATCCGGCCGTTCCATTGGAGCTGGAGCGGATTATTGATAAGGTGCTTTCTAAAGAGCCAAGCGGCCGTTACCGGACAGCCGGACAATTGGGGCGCATTTTGAGTACATACCGGCAAAGCAGCCGGGATGAAACGGTTTCTATGCCGGTGCCCCCAGTTGTAAAGCCCAAGCGTGAACCTAAGCCAAGGCCAATCGAAAAAAATACGCCAGTACATGAGCTGCCTACGCAAATTTATGCCCACGAAATTGATATGTCTGTGGACAAGGGAAGGAAGAAACCCACTCCCAAACGGCCGTCTCCTTCCCCCACTCCACCCAAACCAGATACAGAGCC
The DNA here is from genome assembly GCA_964600035.1 of uncultured Ardenticatenaceae bacterium. Classification (GTDB taxonomy): domain Bacteria; phylum Chloroflexota; class Anaerolineae; order Promineifilales; family Promineifilaceae; genus CAZRIB01. Next base: position 1,584 of record CAZRIB010000155.1, read on the forward strand.
TGCTGTTCATATTCCGCTGGAAACGGCCGTTCCCTCTGACGGCAGTGACTGGATTGCGATCACCCTGGGAATTGCGGCTATCATCGCCCTCCTTGGGTTAATTCCCTTGTGGTTTGCCGTCTTTTTGGCCTACACAGGGTAATCTGCCTCACTCGCTTCTGCTCCCCCTTTTTGTTATACTCAAATCAAGAGACATAAAAAATTATGGTTAATGAAGAATATCCATTATTTCGTTAATCACAACTCCTATACGAAGAGGATTTTGGATTAGTGAATGCAACCAAAATAACCCGGTGGTTTATCTACATATTAATAGGGGTGGCACTGGCCGCCATTCTATGGAGCTATAACAATACAGCATCTTTCACCGAAGAAATTTCCATTAGCCAGTTGGCTCAGGAAATCAAGGCGAACCAGGTAGCCAAAATTGAGGTGGAAGGAAACGGCCGTGACGTGATCATCACCTATGTCGATGAAAGCCGCCCCCTAACCACCACCCATATCAGTGATGTCGCAGCCCTGGAAGAACTGCTGCAAAATTACGGCGTTACCGACAAGGAGTATGAAGACGGCCGTCCTGTCATCATTTACGGCCGTCCCAGCCAATGGGGCAGCATGCTTAACCTCATTGGGCTGTTCCTCCCCGCCCTGCTCATTATGGGCTTCATCTACTTCATTTTCCGGCAGGCACAAGGCAGCAACAACCAGGCCGCCGCCTTTGGTAAAAGCCGGGCGCGCATGTTCACCGGCGACCACCCAATGGTTACTTTCAACGACGTTGCCGGCTGCGAAGAAGCCAAAGAAGAGCTTCAAGAAGTCGTGGAATTTCTAAAAGAGCCGGAAAAATTTGTGCAATTTGGCGCAAGAATCCCCAAAGGTGTGCTGCTGGTAGGCAGTCCCGGCACAGGGAAAACATTAATGGCAAAAGCAGTCTCCGGCGAAGCTGGCGTGCCTTTCTTCTCCATTGCCGGGTCAGAATTCGTTGAAATGTTCGTTGGTGTTGGGGCAAGTCGGGTGCGAGATTTATTTGAGCAGGCCAAACGCCACAGCCCTTGCATCATCTTTATTGATGAGATTGATGCAGTAGGCCGCCAACGTGGTGCGGGTTTGGGCGGATCTCATGACGAGCGGGAACAAACGCTGAACCAGATTTTGGTGGAGATGGACGGGTTTGGCACAGATACCCACGTCATCATTTTGGCCGCCACGAACCGCCCTGATATTTTAGATCCGGCATTGATGCGCCCTGGCCGGTTTGACCGCCGGGTGGTCATTGATCAGCCTGATTTACACGGCCGTGAACAAATTTTCCGTGTTCATGTACGCGGTAAACCGATTGCCTCTGATGTGGACATTTCCGTGCTGGCCAAATCAACGCCCGGATTTGTCGGCGCGGATATCGAAAACACCGTCAATGAAGCCGCATTACTGGCCGCACGTCGTAATAAGCGCGCCATCACAATGGCTGAGTTTCATGAAGCCATTGAACGAGTGCAGTTAGGCCCTGAACGCAAAAGCAGGGTTATTAAACCAGAAGAGCGCGAAATTATTGCCTATCACGAAGCGGGTCATGCACTGGTCAGCCATTACCTGCCGCATGCGTCTCCATTGCGCAAAATTACCATTGTGCCGCGTGGTATGGGGCTGGGTTTAACATGGTACATGGAAGACGACAACCTGCTGCCAAATAAGTCCCAGCTAAAAGCGCAAATTGCTACAGCGCTTGGCGGACGTGTGGCAGAGGAAATTGTGTTTGGCGAGGTGACGGCCGGAGCAAGTAATGATTTGCAGCGTATCACCAAGATTGCACAAATGATGGTGACGCAATACGGCATGAGCGAGGCACTTGGCTTGCGCGTGTATGGGCAAAAGCAGGAATTGGTCTTTTTGGGGCGAGAAATTAGCGAGCAAAAAGATTATTCGGATGCTGTTGCAGAAAAAATCGATGAGGAAGTGAGGCGTTTGATTGATGAACAGCATGAGTTAGCCCGAAATATCTTGCTGGAACATCGCGATGAACTGGATTTGATTGCTAATAAGCTGTTGGAAGAAGAGACGCTGGATGCAGATGAATTTTTGGCTTTGCTGAACGGCCGTCAACCTGCCACCCCTACCAGCACACTCGATCAGAAACGGCCGTCTTCTGTTCAGCAGCCATCCACAAGCACAAATGACGATGACTGGAATCCCTCATCGTCTCTGGACATCCCACCTAAACCTTCACCGGCATAACAACAGTTAACGAAAATCATACATGATAAAAATATAGATAGAAGATTAAAGCGACAGGAGAGTTTTCGCTTTAATCTTCAATCTATTAATCATCAACAACTTTTATTCAGCTATATCCATGTCCAACACACTCCCCGAATTTTTAGCCCTGTTAAATGATGTACTGCAAGCCGTCATCGTTATCTTTGGGGCTGCGGTTGTCCTTTATCACATAGGCCGGAGCTTGCGTGCCCGTGTTATGCTGGCGTTTTGCGCCCTCATTTCATTTGTAGTCATTGTCTATTTAACAGAACTGCTCGTTAGCCGAACCATTATCACAAACTCATCCGAAACATGGCTGCGTTTAAGCTGGGTTGGCATTGCCATGGTTCCTGCCGCCCAATACCACCTTTCTGATGCGCTTTTGGAAGCCACAGGAGCCTCTGCGGCACGGCGTAAAGGCCTGGTTCCGCTTTTCTATTTTTTGGGGCTTATCTTCTTATCGCTGGTTTTGTGGACAGATTATATTGTGGCAGATTTGGTGCCCTTGAAATTGGCTCCCCATTTGGAAGCAGGGCCATTTTTTGTGGCTTTTGCCTTCTATTTTTGGACAGTAACGGCCGTTTCCATTGCAAACGTCTGGCGGGCAAGACAACGCGCCATCATTTCTGCAACAAGAAACCGGCTCACAACCACCCTGCTCAGCTTTCTGGCCGCGCCACTTGGCGTTTTCCCCTATCTCATGCTTACCGGCAATTCCGACAACAGCATACCATTGAGCCAGGAAATGCCGCTTCTGTTTTGGCCGATTGTCATTTTGGGCAATCTAGTTGTCAGCGCCATGTTTGGTGTTCTCACTGCGCATCTGGCCTATTTTGGTGCTGATTCGCCAGACCGGGTTGTACGGGTGCGGCTGTATAAATTCATGGCACGTGTTCCTTTGGCTGGCACCATTGTGCTGCTTGTATACGTACTCGTCAGCCGCAGCAGCCCAATTTTGGGACTGCCCACAGAAACGGCACTGGGGTTTGCTCTGGTGGCAACAGTCATGTTGGTGGAATGGGCAATTCATGCCTATAAACGGCCGTTAGAACGCCTCTTCCAGCTAGATGACGACCCGGATGTTCGCCGCATCCAAAAGCTTAGTGAACGGCTGGTTACCACACGCGAACTCCGTCAATTTTTGGAAAGCATTCTGGTAGTCACTTGCGAAGCGCTGCGCACCCCCAACGCTTTTGTCGCTGCATTAACGCAAGAAGGCCCCAAACTGGAAGCGATAGTCGGCCCCATTAATGAATCGGATGAAATTTTTGAAGACCCCCATTGGCGTGAGATTGCTTACGCAGATAATGCAAACAATGAACAACTGCCCAGCCAACTGCCGAGCGTGAATGGGTTTATCCTCTGGCATAATTACTGGATACGGCCGTTATACGACAGAAACAAGAAAATGATGCTGGGTATCTTTGGTATTCGGGCGCGGGCAGAAACTCCCGACCTCACTGAAGAGGAAACGGCCGTACTGGAAAAACTCATCAGCCAGGCCGCCCATTCACTGGAAGACCGTGTTTTGCAGCAAGAAGTCTTTGCCGCCGTAGAAGGCCTGCTGCCCCAAATCACCGCCTTGCAGCAAAAACGGACAGCCGCAGAATTTGGCGGACTACCCCTACTGACAGAAGAGGAATTGGTAAACGACCCCAACTTCACCAGCATGGTGCGCGATGCCCTCAGCCACTACTGGGGCGGCCCCAAACTCACAGAAAGCCCCCTCATGCAGTTAAATGTTGTGCAAAAGGCAATGGAAGAACATGGCGGCAATCCTACCAGTGCGTTACGGGCAATTCTGGCCAATGCCATCGAACTGCAAAAACCAGAAGGCGAGCGCAAAATGACCACTGCCGAATGGATTTTGTACAACATTCTGGAATTAAAATTTGTGCAAGGTGTGCGCGTTCGGGATGTCGCCCGACGATTAGCCATGAGCGAATCTGATTTTTACCGCAAACAGCGGGTTGCCATCGAAAATGTCGCAAAAACCATTGCCAAGATGGAGCTAAACACGCGCAGCAATGGGGAAGCCGAAAAACAGAAAAATAAAAGTACTGAGGAAATCCCATAAGTGAAGAGTAGATTGGTTCAATCTCGTAGATTGAACCAATCTATAAAACCTCTTACACCCCACACCCCACACTCCACAACCCGCTTATGCTTGCATATAAAAACAATACCCTCTTTTGTGAACAAATACCGCTGCCAGATATTGCCCGCCAATTTGGCACGCCTGCCTACGTCTACAGCCAGGCTGTTTTTACACAAAATGCCCAGGCTTATCTACAAGCCGTGCCAACCCAACATCCGGCTAATTTGCTTTGCTTTGCAGTTAAGGCCAATGGCAATGTCTCTATTTTGAAATTGCTGCGGCAGGCGGGATTGGGTGCAGACGTGACGAGCGGCGGCGAACTGTTTTTGGCCGCACGTGCAGGCATTCATCCAGAAAATATCATTTATTCTGGCGTGGGTAAAACACGGGATGAAATCCACACGGCCGTTTCTCTTGGCATTCGCGCTATCCATGTAGAAACAGTACAAGAAGTAACCATCATTGCAGAAGAAGCTGAACGGTTGGGCAAAGTGGCACGCATTGGGGTGCGCGTCAATCCTGACATTGCCGCTGAAACCCATCCCGCCATTTCTACCGGGCGGAAGGCGCATAAATTCGGTGTGGCGCCGGAAACGGCCGCTGCCATTCTCCATCAGGCGCGCAGCCATCCCCATTTAGAACCGTATGCTTTGGCGGCCCATATTGGGTCACAAATTACAGACCTTGCCCCATTCCAGACGGCCGCCCACTTTTTGGTAGAGATGGCAGAAGAGATGCGAACGGCGGGTATCCCCCTAACCTATCTGGACGTTGGAGGCGGGTTGGGCATTGAGTACCATGAAGCATTGCAGCCGATTTCTGCCCATACCAGCCGCATTCATGAATGGGTAACGGCCGTTTCGTCTCCCATTTTGCAGGCCGGTTATGGCATTGTCATGGAGCCGGGACGTTCCATCATTGGGCCAGCGGGCGTGCTGTTGACACGCGTCACGGCCGTCAAAGCTCAAGGCGGCAAGCAGTTTGTCATCACAGACGCAGGCATGAGCGACTTGATCCGCCCCACCCTGTATGATGCCTACCACCCCATTGTGCCTGTGGTAAAACCGGCAAGTGAAGACAGCCGGTTGGTGGATGTTGTGGGGCCAATTTGCGAAACGGGGGATTTTTTGGCTAAAAGCAGGTCACTGCCCCCTGTACAGCCGGGTGATTTGTTGGTGGTTTTGCAAACGGGTGCGTATGGCTATGCGATGAGTTCAAATTATAACGGCCGTTTACGCCCTGTTGAGGTGCTGGTAAACGGCCGTCAAAAAACAGTCATTCGTGCCCGGCAAACATTTGCCGATTTGCTTTGATTTCTCAGGCAGTTACTTCTTCATTTAGCAGTGCTTTGGCAGCCGTAACGGCCGTTGCCCGTGACTGCTTGATGCAATCTGGCACAGCCAACCCCCGGTAAGAGCTGCCCGTCACAAACAACCCCGCCGGCAGCAGAGACTCAATACGTGCCACCCGCGCCAAATGTCCTACATCTGCCTGTGGGTAGGCATTGGGCCAACTGGCCGCCCGCCAACCAATTGGTTCGGCCGTGACATTGAGCAGTTCGCGCAGTTCTTCCATCACAATCTTGGCCAGGTCATCTTCTGGCATGGTGGCCATGTCGGGGTATCCGCCACCAAAGAAAACGCGAATCAGCGTGTAGCCTTCCGGGGCACGGTCGGGAATTTTGCCCGATGTCCATGTAACGGCATCGATGCGCCGTTTTTCGCGGCGGGGAATCATCAAGCCGCGCATTGGTTCGGTGTGGGCTAACGCCTCTTTGGGATAGGCCAGGGAGATTGTGCCAATGTTGGCGTGACGAATGGCGGCCAATTCAGCAGCGGCCTCTGGAGCAGCTTTTTGCAGCAGTTTTGCGGCTACGTTGGCTGGTGTGGCGATGATGACGGCATTGGCCAAGATTTGTTCGCCTTGTGCCGTCTCGATGAGGATTTTTTGGTTGTCTGGCTGGTGGATGGAGGAAACGGCCGTGTTCAACCGCATTTCAGCATCCAACCTGGACACCAACGCCTCGACCAGCCGCTCTGCACCTGTACGGAAACCGATAAAACGATACGGCGGCGGATTCTCAGCCTTTGCTTCCTGCTTACGCTGGCGTGCCCGCACAAAAGACCCCTTCACCAGACTGCCGTATGATTCCAGCTCCCGCATAATCGGCGAAGTTACCAAAATTGACTGCGTTTCCGGATTTGTGTTGTAAATGCCACCCAAAACCGGGCCAATAAACTTTTCCAGTGCTTCCCGTCCCAGCCGTCGGGTGACAAAATCAGCCAATGACTCGTCTCCGTCGTCCTTTTTAGGCGGAATAAACGGCTCTGCCAACATGCGCAGCTTGCCCCGGGGCGTTAGCAAAGGCGACGTAATAAATTTAATAGGACTCAGAGGCAGTGCAATTGGTTTGCCATTGGTCAAGACATACGTACCTGAGGCTTCCCCCCCCGGATTAATCACTTCATCGTGCAGCCCCAGTTCACTGGCTAACTGCCATGCCTCTGGCTTACGCGTTACAAATGATTCCGGGCCGGCATCGATGATAAATTGTCCGCCATCAGGAGCTGGCATCGTCAGGGTCAACACTTTACCACCCCACCGGTTTCCAGCTTCCAATATTGTCAAGTCAAACTGGCCGCCGCCGGATTGCTGTAATTCCCAGGCGGCGCTCAACCCACTAATACCTCCGCCAATAATGACTACCTTTTTCTTTT
>CAZRIB010000156.1:0-8634 GCA_964600035.1 uncultured Ardenticatenaceae bacterium
TAAATTCAGGTTTGATTAACCTTTCTCTGGTCATACACAAAAATTGAACGCACCCCAATTTTTTTTGGGGGGGTTCCAAGCCGGCAATTTTTATTGTAGAATGAACAAACCAGTAAGAGACGCTTTTGTCCAGTGCGTGCTTAGTTGGCCAGTCTAATCCAGCAAGAACAGTCACCACAAAAGCAACTCATGTCGCAGTCTGTCCTGAGAGGGTTTTTATATGATTGCATTCAAATAAAGCACTTGCAAACCTAAACTGGGATTTGCAAAGTGCTTTTTTTGTTTAAGGAGGGATGTTATGACAGAACGGGTATTGACGTTGTTGGAGGTGACCGGGATTCAATCCTATATCTTCGGCAGTAACCAATTGGCACAAAATATCGGGGCTTCAGAATTGGTAGCCAGGTCTACCACCAAAATGGTGGTAGATATTTTGGGCAAGAAAACCAATGCATATTGGGACAATGACAATCCGGTGTACGGACCAGGGGTTCAGTATCATAACACGCGTCTGTTTTCTGAATTACATACTGAAGTTGTCTATGCAGGTGGTGGTAACACCATGCTGCTTTTTCACAATATGACAGATGCCACTGATTTTGTGAAAAAATTGACACGAAAGCTGGTTGAAGAAGCACCAGGCTTGAAGTTGGTGGCAGCGCATCAGAAATATGATCATAACAATGATGCGCTGGCGGAAGTTCATCATAAACTTCGGGGAATACTGGCCCACCGCAAGCATGATCACATTGCTTCAGTACCGCTGCTGGGGTTGGGCGTCACGGCCGAATGCACCTATACCGGACTGCCAGCTGTTGGCTATGATGACGACATAGAGACGGTGGGAGAAGATGCCTGCAAAAAAGTACAGGAATTTTCGGGTGTTTATCAACATCGGCCCATTTCCGCTGAAGTGGCAGCAAAGCTGAAAGCAGAACGGAATGGCAAGCGACGACTGGATAAAGTTTTGCCACAGGTTAAAGACGAGTGGGGCTACGATTTTATTTACGATTTCAGTGAGCTAGGTGATCCGGATGAGTCCAGCTACCTTGCTGTTGTTCACGCAGACGGAAACCAGATGGGTACACGCTTTGACAAGCTGCGTGAAAAGTATGGTACAGCTGCCCAGAACGATGCCTACACCCAGGCGCTGCGGCAGTTTTCCTTGCAAATTCGACAGCGGGCCAAACGTGCCTTGTCGGAAACGGTGGATTACCTGTTTCGCAGCCTGGATGCCGGGGATGGTAACGGCCGTTTTGGTGGTGTCGTTCGTACACCCAAAAACCGTGCTGGCGAATCCGTACTCCCCTTCCGTCCCATCGTCTTTGGCGGTGATGATATTACTTTTGTCTGTGATGGCCGCCTGGGGTTAGACTTGGCCGCTTTCTATCTGCGTACCTTCTGCCGTAATGATATTGAGGAAGAAATGCTAGAGGCTGGCGGCCCTGTCTTTGCCCGGGCTGGCGTTGCCGTGGTCAAAACCCATTACCCCTTCTCCCGTGCTTACGCGCTGGCCGAGGAGTTGGCAAAATCAGCCAAGAAAGCCATTCCTGAATTTAATAATAATGGCAGTGCGACCGTCATCGACTGGCACTTTGCAACCACCGGTATGATGTTTGACCTGGAGGAAATCCGGCAAAGAGAATACCGAGACAAAAACGGCCGTTCCTTGTTAATGCGGCCCGTTACCCTCAATAATCATACCTGGCGTACCTGGCCGGTATTTACAGATCTCATGACTGCATTTCAAAAAGAAGAATGGAAAGGGATGCGGAACAAAGTCATGGCTTTACGCGACGCCTTGCGGCAGGATGAAACGGCCGTGGAACTGTTCATTGCCACCCATGACAAGGTAGACAAACTGCCTGGAGACAAAGTCATACCGGCCGGTATGACCCGTAAGGGCTGGTATGATAATCAATGTGGTTACTATGATGTTATCGAAGCTATCGATTTCTTTGTATCACTGGCCCCCCAAAAGAAGAAGGAGCCAACCCCATGACACGTTACTGGTTGGAAATCAAGTTGGAAAGCGATGCAGCCCTTGGTCGTGGTGATGGTGTTGCCGGGGTAGTCAATGCTGAAGTACAGCATGACCCCAGCGGATTGCCATATCTGGGCGGCAAGACACTCAAAGGACTGCTCACAGCCACCTGTGGCGAGATTTTACATGCCTTGCAGCAAAGTAAGGCACTGGATGGATGGAATAAAACGGCCCACAGTTTGTTTGGCCAGCCTGGCAGTAAACGTAAATGGCGTGCCAATCTCCATGTGGGTGCGGCTGCCCTGCCTGTCGATTTACAGCAGGCTGTTGCCAAAGAGGTTTCAGCCGGGCGGTTCACTCGTGAGGACATACTGAACTCATTGACCACACTGCGGCGGCAAACGGCCATGGATGCTGAACGGGGAACCCCGCTAGATAATTCTTTGCGCACAATTCGAGTTGTGATTCGGGAAACGGTATTTACAGCACAGTTGGATTTCTTGCATGACCCTGATGACAAAGAATTGGCACTGTTGGCTGCGTGCGTAAAAGGGCTGCGGCGGATTGGCAGTAATCGCAATCGCGGCCTGGGACGGGTGACCTGCCGCCTGTTTGCAGACGAGGCCAAAACGAAACCGGTGGAAATAGATTTGGCACAATGGTTTAAGTCAGTGGAGGAGGTGGCGGCATGAAAGTTCTCACATTTATCTTGACGCTGGAAGAGCCGTTTTTGGCGACGCAGGTAAATAATGGTGAACCCAACAGTGCAGTCAGCTACCCCTTCGTGCCGGGCAGCATGATACGCGGAGCGCTGGTTAGTAAATATCTTCGTGGAAAGAAGGATGGGTATGATCTGGCCGATGATGATGACGGCCGTGCGCTCTTTCTGGATGGAACTGTACGCTACCTGAATGCCTACCTGTATGATGCCGGACTCAAGCGTCGCCTGCTGCCCAAGCCAAAATCCTGGTTTGCGGAAAAAGACGCTGACAAAAATGATCCCATTGCTGATTTTGCCGTTCAGCCGAATCAGGAACGCGGCAACAGGGCTTTGGGAAACCCCAAAGCTCCTGCTGGTGGTACTTTTGTGACCGTGGTAAACGGGCAGTCGCTTTTGGCAGAACCAAATTACCATGTAACCGTGCACAATACCACAGACGAACCGGGCAAAAAGAAAGAAGGCGTTAGTCAGATGTATCGCTATGAGGCGCTGGCGGCCGGGCAGCAGTTTCAGGGCGTTATTATAGTAGAAGACAGCACACACCTTGCTGATTTGAAGGCATTGTTGCAAGGTGCAGCCTTGACCTTGGGAGGATCATCAACTGGTGGATATGGCCTGGTGACAGTGAGTCAGATAGAGGAAAACGATAAATGGGCGGAATATGAAGCAGAAACGCCGTCCGATGCCCATATCTTGACCTGTCTCAGCGACGTGATTGTACGCAATGATGCGGGGCAGACGGCAGCGTTGATGGCAGAGGCTATGGGCGTTGATTCGGAAGATATTACGGCATTTCAGGATATCAGGGTTGTAGGCGGCTTTAATCAGAAGTGGGGCTTGCCGCTGACACAGGCATGGGCGATTGCTGCCGGAAGTGTGTTCCGTATAAAAAAGGATGCCATCAGCGAAAGTGATCTGATGAAATTTGTTAAAGACGGGGTAGGGGAGCGCACGATTGAAGGGTTTGGCCGGGTGGCACTCAATTGGCATACCCGTCCAATCCGGAAGCGGTATAGTGAAGAGCCGCAAAACGAAAAAGAGAAGCCAGGCCAAAAAGATAAAACTGAGCAAACTTCTGAAGCAAACGGTGTGAAAGGGTACGGCCACACACTTGTCCGGCAAATGGCCAACCGCCATTTGCGACAGCAGTTGGAAACAAAACTGGCCGCGTTGATAAAGGAACATGCATCATTCCGGGGTCTACCATCTGCTACACAACTCTCGCGGGTACGTCTGGCAGCTCGCCATGCCCTGGCACAGAACGATCTCCAGGTGATTGCACACCATCTGGACAGTCTGAAAGGATCGCGCAGTCAGTGGCAGAGAGCCAGAGTAAATAACGAGGATCTATTTGCGTGGATGCGGGCAAATAGCAAGCAGGACCTGGAAAAACCGGAAGGTCAGGCAGCGTTTCAAAAGCTGTTTGGTATTCAGAATTTACCATCCATTGCCGGTGTTTCCGCTGAATTAACAGTGGAAATAATGGTTGAATTTACCGCCAGGTTGATTGATGGCGTGATGAAACTGGCGGTGGAAAAGGCCAAGAAAGACAGGGAGATGCCGCAGCGGGAGGGTATGCGATGACCCAAAATGAGATTGAAACCAGAAAGTGGAAGCAAAGCCGCCAGGTTGGAGAGCGTGTCTTCATTAGTGGACGGCTGGTGCTGGAAAGTCCTACTCACCTGGGGAATGGTGATGCCAGCGGTGTGACTGATATAGGCCTGCTGCGCGATGAATTAACGGGACGGCCGTTGCTTACCGGCGCATCGCTTACTGGTGCGCTGCGCAGCTACATGCGTGAAGCTGAGTTGGGCTATGGTGTAAAAGAAGCTGCCCAGGGCAAATATATTGTCGAACAGCTTTTTGGTTATGTGGGCGAGGATGTGGTTGATAAAGACAAGGACAACAAGGCAACAGCCAGCATGGAAAGCTGGTTGTTGATTGACGATGCTGTTGGCGAATACCCGAAGAGCCGCCCGGTGGAAATACGGGATGGGGTAGCAATTGACAACGCAACGCGAACAGCCGTTGACCGCAAAAAATATGACATTGAACTGCTGGCTGCCGGTACAGTGTTTCCCATTCATCTGGAATTATGGCTGCCACAGGATGCCGAACTGGCGCAGCGCATGAAACGCTGGTTGGCATTGGCACTGAACGGGCTGGAGCAGGGTCATATCCATCTGGGCATGCGCAAACGGCGGGGATTTGGTCGCTGCCGGGTAACTGGCTGGAAAGTGACATCGTTTGTCATGAACAAGGTGACTGATGTGGTGGGATGGCTGAATTATCAGATACCAGACGCCGTTGCTGCCGAAGGTTTTGAAGAGAATATTGTCAATTTATTGGGCGTCGGGCTGCCAGAAACTGATGCCCGTGAAGCGTTTCATATGGAAGCGACTTTTTCGCTGGCCAGTTCGCTGCTGATTCGCGCCGATTCTGGTGAGGCGGATGCACCGGATATGGTTCATTTGACTAACGCAGCCGGGCAGCCGGTTGTTTCCGGTACCAGTCTGGCGGGTAGTATCCGCGCCCGTGCGGAGCGCATTGCCCGCACGCTCAAGGGTGATGCAGCTAAAAGCCTGATTGACAGTATGTTTGGCTGGCATGATGAGAAAAAACCAGACAAAGCCAGCGGCAGTCGAGTGATTGTGCAGGAGTCTGTGGTGCAGAATCCCATTATGGACAGGGTACAGAACCGGGTGAAGATTGATCGCTTCACGGGTGGCGCTTATCCGCAAGCACTTTTTAGCCAGCAGCCATTGTTTGCACGTGATGCCTCAAAACCAACGACAGTGAAAATTAAATTGACATTACGCAAGCATGCCGAAATGGATACGACGCAGTTCAAAGCAGAGGTGGGCTTGCTGCTGCTGGTGCTGAAAGATTTGTGGACGGGTGATTTGCCGATCGGTGGGGAACGCAGTGTCGGTCGTGGCCGGCTGGCCGGGCAGAAGGCGGTATTGACGGTAGACGGCCGTACCTGCACTATTCGCCAAAATCCTGATGACGGCGGCCTGCTTTTCCCGGATGGCGGTGCGGAAACATTGGAGAGCTATGTTGAGGCACTCCGTGATTTGGAGGTGACAAAATGACCTCGTTATTTGAAAAACTTGACACTGTTACGCTGCCAGAGGCAGAAGCAGATACGGCCGTTTGGGGCAGCTGGCTGGCCAGATTGGCAGCAGATAATGGCATACAGGCTGATGAAATGGTACTGCTTCTTCATGCTGATGATGGTGTTATCTGGGGCCGGTTGGCAGGGGAAAGTCTTGCCCTTTCCAGTGATGCTTATGAAGCAGTCAATGTCAAACTGCGGCCGCAAACCATACAGCAGATGCGCCTCTTTGGTGACGCCGGGGAACTACTTGTTTGGCGTAGAAGAGATGGTTTTACCGGTCGGGTAATCACAATGGAGGCAGACACGGCCGTTGGTAAAGACAACACCTATGATGAAGCCTATTTGCTATGGGGAGAACAAACGGCGGATGCAGTCAATGGCTTCACACTGCTTCGCGCTGGTGCCCGTGAATTGTTGCATGCGCCGCCAGGGAATGGTGAGACAGCTAAAATGAAAGTACGTCATTACATCCAGTATGACGAAGCCGGCCAGGCTTATATAGCGGTCAGTCGTGTACTGGGTCTGGAATGGGCAGATGTGTCCAAAGGAGGCGAGAGCAATGATTTCTAAACACACCAATCCAACACGACCGCGCCGTGACCGCGATGGCAACCGCTATATAGCGCGAGCACCTTACAATTTCATTCCGTTGGCTGATAAGGTAGTGCCAGTGCCCGGTGCAATCCCAGATCAGGACAGTTACCCGGAGGATACGCTTACTGGCTGGATTGAGTGCGAAATCGAGACGATGGCTCCCACCTACATTCGCGGCATGATGACTGAAGCCGTGTTTCGTGACCAGGGATTGAAAAAGCCTGATGAGTTGACTCCGCAAGAGAAAGAAGCCCGTGCCCCTTTCTTTTCTTCCAGTGATGGGAAGGTAGAAGGTCAATTTCAGCCGGTTATTCCCGGAAGTTCGCTGCGGGGGATGGTCCGGCAGATGGTTGAGGTGTTGGGGTACGGCCGTGTCCGCTGGGTTGCCGACCAGCCAAAGATGTTCTTTCGGGCTGTTGCCGCGTCCAAATTCGATCCACTGCGCGAACCTTACAATAAGATGATCGGACGCTTTGCCAAAAATGTCCGTGCTGGTTATCTGCTTTACGATGATCAAAATAATGAGCCTTATGGCGGTTGGTACATCATGCCCGCCCGGAAATGGCCTACTGGCGAAGCGTACATTCGCATCAAGGACAAGGACATTCAATCATTTGGACTGGAAGGGTACATTGACTTTAACGATGAAAATTATCGACCGCAAATCCATGCTGTAAGTTTCGAACCGGAAACGAAACACGGCAAACGGGGAAATTACGTGAAAATCAATGCCCTTGGTTCCCGCAATACCTATCGCATAAAAGGGAACCTGGTTTGTGCCGGTAATATGCTGGAAGGTGGGGACGTAGAGAAGAAACAATCTCCACGTGCCCGGCAGGTACTAATGCTGCTGCCAGATAGTAAAAAGCAAGCGGTTAAAATTCCGCCACAGGTGATTATGGATTATCTGGACAGTCTTACCTCTTTCCAGAAAGAGCAATTAATTGACTGGAGTAGTGACCATGGCTGTCTGGGGCATCTAAAGCCGGTATTTTACATCTTGGATGATAGAGGGGAAACACTCGCTTTTGGGCATAGTCCTAATTTCCGGGTACCGGCATTAATTCAAGACAAGGATGGTAAAAAGCGAGCAGCAACACCTTATGACTTTGTTCCCGAGACCCACAAGGGGCGTCACGATCCTGACATGGCTGACGCTCTCTTTGGCTGGGTGGAAGAAAAAGATGGCCCGGCCGGGAGTCGTGCTGGCCGCGTGTTCTTTGGCGATGCTCATTTTGAGGACGCACAGGATGGCGTCTGGATGAAAATGATAACGCCGCATGTGTTAGCCACTCCCAAACCCAGTACCTTTCAACATTACCTTGTTCAGGACAGGAATCAGGGACACGATCCGGACAGAAAAGAACAATTGGCCCACTATGGCACTAACCCGGCGACAACACAGATTCGTGGAGTGAAGCATTACTGGCATCGCGGCCGCAAACCGGATATTCAGGCAACGGCGAAGGAAAAGGAACACGAGTCGCAGTTGACCCGTATTATTCCGCTAAAACCGGGTGTTACTTTCTCCTGTCGCATTCGCTTTGAGAATTTGCTACCAGAAGAGTTAGGGCTGTTGTGGTGGGCGCTGGCGCTACCTGTGGGAGACGGCCGTACCTATTGTCACAAGATAGGTATGGGCAAGCCGCTAGGCATGGGAGGAATAGCTATTCGACCCAAACTCACATTGACGAAACGGCCGCAACGTTACGCCACCCTGTTTGCAGGTTTAAACTGGCAGGAAGCTGCCGAAGAAACAAGTCCTCAACCATACATTAGAGCCTTTGAACAGTACATTGTGGATCACATCGGTGGTGATGCATTTGCTCACCAGGAACGTATCCGCATGTTGTTGGAAATGCTGGCATGGCGTGAAGATGATCCTTCATGGACAGATGCAACACGCTATATGGAGATAGAGTACGGCCCGCGCCGGCTTAACGAATACAAGGAACGGCCAGTACTTCCAGATCCACTGAAAGTTGGAAGGTAATCAGGTCAGAAAAACGGGTGGAACGGGTGGCGGGTACATAAACTTGCCACCCACCTTTTCCATGTGCCACATATCAAAAATCGGTTTCAACCTGCATACCAGAGGCTTTTCTTTATATGACACCTTCAAACCTGACCATGACCCAGGAAGCCATTTCGCTCTTGCAAGAAAGTGGCCTTTCCCGTCCGGCCGACGTTGAAACAGCCATGTTTTTGTCTGGC